>JACMLN010000196.1 GCA_014379585.1 Gloeobacterales cyanobacterium ES-bin-313
AGGTCAGCGGGTTTGTATCTATCCCTACGCCGTTTCCCGCAGTCACTTAGAGCGAATCATCAGTGCCCTTGGCTATCCAGTAACGCTCACCAAAGAGATCGACGATGCAGATGTCGTCCTCGCTCTGCGTTCTCATGTGCGAGACAAGGGCAAAATCACCTCAGTTGCCCATAGTCGTCAAATCCCGGTCTATACCGTGAAAGCGAATACGATTGCCCACATTACTCGTGCTTTACGGCGCATTTTACAGATAGATGAACCTGGAGTTCCTCCAGATCTTGATACTGGTGTGTTTGGCACTCTCGATTCTGACGACGAGCTAGAAGCGATGGAGGAAGCGCGCCTCGCTGTTGAGCAGGTTGTGTTGCCGAAAGGTCAGCCCGTCGAGCTATTGCCACGGGCACCCCACATCCGCAAAATGCAGCACGAACTCGTCGAACACTATCGCCTAAAATCCGAAAGTTTTGGCCAAGAACCGAACCGCCGTCTGCGCATCTACCCGGAGTAACCGTCTGACTAGTACGGGGATCACTACCCTAGGGCAACAGCCAGTGGGAAGGGTGAAACTGTTATAGTGGCCAAAAGAGCAGGAACGTATTATGAGCGAAATTTTCGGCGGTGGACCGGGGCAGATCCGCGCTTCCTATTCCGGGGAATATGGCTTTAAAACGCCCCCACCGGACTTGCCTTCTCTGTTGTTAAACGAGCGCATCGTCTACTTGGGAACGCCCATCAACGACGTTGTTGCCGAACTGTTGATCGCCGAGTTGCTGTATCTCGAATCTGAAGACAACGCAAAGCCGATCGAACTCTATATCAATAGCCCTGGGGTTGCAGGCTTTGAAACTAGCGCCTTCGCAATCTACGATACATTGCGCCATGTGCGGATGCCTGTAAAGACGATCTGCTTGGGAATTGCTGGTGGTTTTTCGGCGCTACTCCTCACTGCAGGCACCAAAGGTCAGCGCATGAGCCTGCCGAATTCGCGGGTGATTCTGTATCAACCCTACGGTGGTGCCCGTGGTCAGGCAACGGATATCAACATTCGTGCCCAAGAAATGCTGAACACAAAGCGCACACTCAACCACCTCCTCAGTGAGCACACAGGCCAGCCTGTCGCCAAGATCGATAGCGACACGGAGCGTCTATACTACATGTCTCCTGAAGAAGCTGTCTCCTATGGCTTGATTGACCGTGTGCTTGAGCCAAGTGCCAACAAGCTGGCCAAGCTCAAAGCTGTCGGTGCCCCTCTATAAATTCAAGGAGTTCATCATGCCTATTGGCGTTCCCAAAGTTCCCTACCGCTTGCCTGGTGGACAGAGCCAGTGGATCGACGTTTTCAACCGCCTTGCTCTCGACCGCATCATCTTTCTGGGTCGGGAAGTAGACGATGAAATCGCCAACGCGATCATCGCTTCAATGCTCTACTTGGACTCGGAAGATCCTGAGAAAGACATCTTCTTGTACATCAACAGCCCTGGCGGTTCTGTTTCGGCAGGCTTGGCGATCTACGACACGATGCAACATGTACGTGCCAATGTCGCGACGATGTGCGTCGGCCTCGCAGCCAGTATGGGTGCTTTCTTGCTCGCCGCTGGCGTGAAGGGCAAGCGCACCAGTCTGCCCCATTCGCGGATTATGATCCACCAACCTCTCGGTGGTGCCCAAGGCCAAGCGACGGATATCGGGATTCAGGCCAAGGAAATCCTTTACACGAAGGATCGCCTCAACCAGATTCTTGCTGATCGGACTGGACAGCCCCTTGAGCGCATCGAGCGCGACACAGATCGCGATTTCTTTATGTCGGCAGATGAAGCAGCGGCCTACGGTTTGATCGATACAGTCGTTCAACACCGCCCCCAATAAGCTGTGTGGCACTTCGTTGAGGAAGGAGCCTGGAGCCGCTGGGTCTGCACATTGATGTCGGACTGGCCCCACGGTTTCTTCACGCGCAGTGCCCCGCACCGCGAGCCTCAAAAACTAGCAGACCACCTTCAAACAGGTCATGCTTATCACCTCAAGCAAGTCCACAGTGCTCTGGTTTATTCAGCGCCTGTGGACTTTGCCGTTGAAGGCGATGCCCTTTGGTCAACCCATGATTCAGTCTGGGTATGCAGTGCAGACTGCGTCCCCATCCTTTTTGCCGATCCAAAAACTGGAGCAGTGGCTGCCATTCATGCGGGCTGGCGCGGAACTGCCAAAAGCATTCTCGTCAAAACGGTCGAAGCGTTACAGGCGCAAGGCAGTGATCCCAAGGATCTGCTCTGTGCAATTGGGCCTTGTATTTCTGGCCCTGCTTATCAAGTCAGCCAATCCGTTGCCGACGAGGTAACTGCAACCATTTCATCACCTGAACAAGCTTTATTGCCTGACGATGCACTCGACAAGGTTCGTCTCGACGTGCGGGAAGTCAATCGTCAACAGGCTTTACTTTCGGGAGTAGAACAGATCTCCGTCAGTCCAATCTGCACCTTCTCCGAACCAAACAGACTTTACTCCTACCGACGCGAAGGCGGAGGAAAAGTCCAGTACTCAGGAATCGGTGTTCGGTTTTCTTAAAGTGCTTTTTGCTTTTCAGTACGGTTTTTCTTGGACTTTAAATAAGCCCCAGCCAACAATAAACCCGGAAACCCAAATCCCACTATAGGCTCTGGAATGGGTGCAGGAGCAAAGATTACGGCCACTGGGGAATCCAAAGCATTACCACTAGTGTTAGTGGCGAAATCCTTAATAAATGCTCCACTTGTCCCGTCAAATTGAACAATTTTGTTGTTGGTGAAATCAGCAACATAAAGGTTGTTATCTAGTCCGAAGGCCAAACTACTAGGAGTACCGAGGTTTGTCCCTGATGTGAACGTATTGATAAACGCTCCAGTTGTTCCATTGAACTGCAAGATATTCCCAGTCAAATTTCCTGTAGAATTTCCAACAAAGAGATTGCCATTCGGCCCAAAAGCTAAATCACCAGGGCTTATGAGATTCGAATTGCTAGCAAATGTTCCAATTAAGGCTCCTGTTGTACCGTTGAATCGGAGGATGTTTTTAGTGGCACTGTCACCTACATAAAGATTGTTATCCGCTCCAAAAGTTATGCCAGTTGGTATAAAGGAGCTGCCGTTAGAAGCAAAAATACCTAAGAAGTTCCCGGTATCTTTATCGAATTGGCTTATAAAGCCAGGGGAACCAAGCCCTTGGTTAGAAACAAGAAGATTTGAACTAATGGGACTAAATTTTAGTGATCCAGGGCTTAAGAGAGCTTCCCCATTTTGGTCAGTTGCAAAAACACCCAGAAATACTCCATTTCTGTCGTATCGATTGATTGTAGTGATTTGCGACTGGCTCGAAACAAATATATCTTGATTCGTTCCTCCGATGGTTGCAGCTTCTGGTCCCCCACCTATTGATGATGTCTGCAATAGTGCTCCTGTTGTTGAATCGTAGCGGCTTAGAGTAGCGAAAAATGAGCCTACTACATAAAGATTTGGAGTGGCAGAAAGAAGTGTAGTCAGTGCATTATCTTGGCTTGAAAAGCCGCTATCTATTGAGGGATTTAATGCTTCTTGAGAGTTAAAGCGCAACATTTTTAGAGGTACAGCCAGAGATGCAAGAGCATCATTACTAGCATCTAAATCGAGAGACGTAAAAGCTAATGAAGGGAGTGGCTTACTAAGAGCTAAAGCGAGGAGTGAAAAAGTGAACAAAGTAGCTCTTGAAAGTCTCTTCATATCTTTCCTCACGTAGTAGAAAGTGATTGTTGGGAATTATACAGGATGCATAGTCGAAGTCACAAGCTTTGGAAGGCTACAACTTTCTTTGCGATCTGTGAGGCGTGAGAGTTGTTATGCAAAAAGCAAGCGATCAAGCTAAAGAGTTAGGGCTTCACCTGCTTTGAGATTACTCCAACTCCCCGACTACTAATGGAAACCACTCATTCCCGTACTTTATCCATAGAATTAGTCCAGAATCGTCGGATTTAACGACTTCGACTTCTTGAATATTTTTCCAGACATATGAGCCGAAGTTCTCTCTGGAGCCAATCCCTCCCAAACATTGAACAACACTGCCTTCTTTCGTGCGGCCATACGTAAAAGTAAGAGTACTTGCTTCTCGATAAAAAATAATCCTTGCATCTAGATCAGGAATGCAAATGCCGTTGTTTTTGGATAAGCCATAGAGTTGAGGTTCCAAGCGAGCAAAATGCTTCCCTGATGTCTGCCAATACCACGAGGAGGACACTGTTTCAGAAATAAATTCAGTGTTCACTATCCCATTTGGAGCACCAAAACTATTGATATAGGCTGGAAAAATCATATCTGATATTCTTGAGCTTCGGATTGTGTTGAGGATCTGGTTAGAGATGCGGGCGCGGTCTAGATCTTGGAGGGATTGGGTGTAGCAGTGGTTGAATGTGA
>JACMLN010000197.1 GCA_014379585.1 Gloeobacterales cyanobacterium ES-bin-313
GCGCCGCAAGGCCGGTTCGCGTTCATCGACGATCCTACCCTCGACATCAACCTGTTCAAGTCAAAGGCAGTCTCAATCCACTACGAGCTCATGTTTACCCGTTCTATGTTCGACACCGCCGACGTGGCGGAACAGGGTGCCCTGCTCAACGAAGTGTCACGTCTCGTCGATGCTGGCACGCTGCGCACGACGATGACTGAGCGGCATACGCCGATCAACGCCGCGAACCTCAAGAAAGTGCACGCGCTTATTGAAAGCGGTAGCACGCGAGGCAAAATCGTCCTAGAAGGTTTCAGCTGCGCAAAGTAAAATGCCCAATCATGAATTTTGGGATACGACTGTAGCTTTAGCAATGGGAAAAACCCTTTACAACGCAGATCAAGAACGACAAGTGAACACTCTACTGGCACGAGGCCAGTAGCATCCGAACCTCACGATTCAGCATTTCCTGCTTCTTAGGGGTCGTCTCAGAAAACAGATTATAAAGCACGTTAAGGATTTAGAGGTCAGCTCAGAGCATAGATGACAAGTCCTCTAAGAATGCGTGGACGCTGGAATCCAGCGATATAGAGTTGATACTGACACACCGAGATTTTTGGCGACATCACGAGGCGGAACACCATTATTCAGCAGCTTCTTGGCAGACTCGATTTTGCTATCCGTCATCTGCCATTTGCGCCCACCCTTAGGCCCAAGCTGGCGAGCTACTTCCAATCCAGCTCGGGTACGTTCAACAGTCAGTTCTCGCTCCATTTGCGCCAAGTTGGCCATGACGTGGAAGAAGCGCCCTGACGGGGTGGCTGTATCGATAGCATTGGTAAGACTCTTGAAATGGACACCCTGCTTGTGTAGCTTACCGGAATCTGCCAATGACTTCGAGATCCTAGAAAACCTGAATTTTGACTCTCCGTGCAAGAAAAGATCCTGGCGGCCTTTCTTGCCTGTCAAATCCCTGAAGCGCACTTCTCAAAATTGCCCTTTGAGGAAACGCAATCGGACAAATTGACGAGACAATCGGGAGTCCAATCGGCGGAGTGCCTATCGATCCGGCTCAATAGACAGTACTAACGTGCAGTAATCAACAACCCCGATTATCTGATTCGCAAGCTGGCATAACATCCTCAGAAAAGTCCATGTTGGGGAAAGTGAGAAGAAATCACGGTAAATAATTTTGAAGCAAAGTCCACTTGACTTTGCACTACGGTATCTACTCAGACCCCAATGCCTTGTGTGCGCAGTTAGGCGCACTTCTTCTCAGAAGGGTTCACTTTGAAGCTGACAAAGTTAGGTCGCGAAGGTAGATCAAACATTCCTCTACAGGTTTTGCAAGCGTTGCACTGAATGACTCGAAGAGTTCCTTTGTGTAAGACTGAGCCAAGTGGAAATCAAATGCTTCTTGGTTCCTCCAGCGCTCATAAAGAACAAATTTGCTGTTGATTTCTTTAACAGCATGGATATGAAAAGAAACACAACCAGGTTCTGGGCGGCTGTACTTGACTGAATTCAAGAATTGGGCTTTGAAGCGTTCTTGTCCCTCCGCTTTAACTTCAAAAATGACCACCAGATCTACACTATCCTCTTCGTGGCTAGAGCCTTGTATCCCTTCGGCAGATAAAGGAGCGAGATCTTCCATATAAAGAATCTCCATTGGGCTGATCAGTGCAGTTTCAGCAAGTTCTAAAACTGCTTTGGTGTAGGTCTGAGCAAAGTGATTATCTAATGCCGACTGATTCTGCCAACGCTCGAAGAAAAATAAAATGCTAGAGTCGTTCTTGTCTACGAAAAGTTGCATCGTGATGCAGCCAAGTTCTTTACGGGCATTGACCAAATCATGCAATAACGCTTTTTGGAAAGCATTGGTCATTTCTGGTTTTGTCTTGAAAGTCACAAGCATCGTGATCGGCGGGTTGTTGGCCGTTGCTGCTATTGAAGAAGATTGTGTTGGGTTCATGATGAAATAGGGTGATAGGAAAGGAAAACTTGTTTCTGTTGCGATTTACACTAGTGGTGGTGCAGGATTAGAAGCACCCAATTGAGTCAAGCTGATTACTTTCAAGCGTTCTTTGTAAGCTTGATCTTTCATCGGGTTGATGGGTAGACCCTGGGATTGTGCGAGATGGGCGTTGACCAAGTGGTGTCTCCATTTCTACGACTTCTAGTGACAGGTTTTCTTGAATTGCAAGTTCGCGCAAAGCAGAAGCATATTCAGCATTTTTGCCAAATAGATATCGCATTGCGGCGAATATGATATGTCCCTTACGAGCAAGTGTTTCAGAAAGCTGCCGACCAAAGCTCGTGCTGCTACCTGTAATTAAACCGACTTCTCTGCTGTTTCGATCACTCTGGTTGCTCATGGTAATCACCATTCATTCGATAGAGCGCTGAAGTTCAAGATAAATGAACTTAACAACCAAGATAGGAGCAAATGTGAGAACGGCGTTATTCTGGAAAGGTCAAATTTGTTGACTGTGCAGGTCAACTTTGGCTTGGGATGGACTTATTCCAAAGTGTTGTTTGAAAAGTCGGGAAAAATGTGCTAAACTCATGAACCCGGCTTCATTGCAAACACCGCCAACTGCCATATCCGTACTTCTTAAAAGGTTTCGTGCATAATCAAGCTTCTTTTTTGCGATCCAACGTGCTGGGGGAATACCGTAAATCTTCAAGAAGTCTCGCTTAAAACTAGATAAGCTTCGACCTGATAGATAGGCAAAATCTTCTAGCTTCAGCGGGCTTTTAAAATTGTTTTCCATAATTTCAACAATATTTTGCTCCACAGGAGTAGAAAGCTCCAAAAGATGGGGAAATAGCGCTGTATTTGACACAGAAAGGTTGTAAAGAAGCTCCATGATCTTGAGCTTTAAAAGGCCAGGTTGATCAAAGGAAGATTCATTGAAGTATGGTTTTATAGATTCGATAAATCCTAACAATTTATCATCAACACTTATCTTTATTGCAACTTCATGCTCAATCTTTTGTTTTTGCTTGATGCCTGAAATCCTGATGAAATCTTTGAGATAATTATCTTGCAGAAAAAACATAATCGATTCGTAGGGTTTCTCCCTCAAATAGCCAATTTTTTGATATTCGACAACATGCATTTTTTTAATAATCGCACCTTCATTGCGATCAATCAAAATTTGTTGGTTACTAGCTTGAAGAATGAACCTACCCTCAAGGACAAAGATAAACATGTGTTCAGCAAGAAACATTGAGCCTTCAGAAGCTACTTCATGGGTGCAGGACTCAACGACAGTGCATTCATTTAAACGAATCGAGCGCTGATTGTAGGGCTTTTCAAGCAGTTGGCTAGGTACTCTAATCATTTGTATAAGGAGTGACTCGTAAGTTCGTAGGCTAGCACAAAAGCTGAGTCTAGGAGCTACAGATGTTTTTTTGGCGAGCCTGTTGGTTTTGGTGCTGGTAGAGCCTATCTACCTCAAGGCTTCCCAATCCAATCGGAAGCAACCATCCGCTTCGCGTCAATTTCATCATTGGGAAATGCTTGTTGAAGATTTTGGTGCGTTTGCAACGTCTGAACACTCAAGACAAATAATGGCAATTGCACATTTATATTGCAAATAATGGGGGCATTCCAGGCACTCCAACGCATCATGGCAGCCCGTAGGCGCAAAACCTTAATGGTTGCCGAAAATATCATTACACAATTCAGTATGGGCGATACGATGGCCAGTGCCTGTCGAAATGAATCGCTGGAGAGCCACGTGATACGCAAATCGGTCAAGCGTGGTTCGGTGGGGGGCCGTTGGAAAAGTGTCCAAGCGGGCAGCTCGCTGGCGGCCTACCCAGCGTCAAGCATGGTTCTGAAGGGAGGGAGGCACAGTGACGTATTCTCCCTTACCCAACAGGTAGGGACGTGTTTACTGGATATATCTTTGCAGCAACAATCGATAAGCGCAGCTAATTCAAAGTAAGTGATATAATTCGCATGTGCTTTATCTAATCTAGTAGGGTGATATTCCATCTCAAGATGGAGCTTTGTTTACTAATTGCTATTTGAGAGGCAAATCGCATGGTTCCGCTATATATTTTTGATTTTTGCGACAGCGCCTGCAACGCTGTGTTGGAAGTGCATTGATGACACATGCAAGAAACAGAGCCCTCCCGAGCGATACAAACAGCATGGCTATATTTGCCTGTGTCGTCAATCTCGGTAGTTTTGCACGGGCGGCGGAAGAATACAACCTCACCCCCTCGGCTGTCAGTCGGGTGATCTCTCGCCTTGAACTGCGGCTGGGTGTAAGACTACTGCAGCGATCCACCCGCAAGTTGTCGCTGACGGAGGCGGGTGCAATCTTCCACGCACGGGTCACACAGATACTTTTGGACATCGCCGAGGCCGAAACGGAAGTGATTGCTTCAAACCATGAGCCCCGAGGCACTCTAAGGCTAAGTGTCCCCGTAGTGTTTGGCCGACTGCATGTAGCTCCACTGATTGCCCGAATGATGCGGCAGTTTCCCGAACTTTCCGTGGAGTTGACGCTTACCGACAGGTTCGTCGATCTTATCGAGGAGGGAATCGATCTTGCTTTGCGCATCGGTGGCATCCCAGACTCTAGGCTCATCGCCAAACGTCTTTGTACCAATCGGCGCCTACTTGTTGCAAGCCCTGATTATCTAGCCCGCTTTGGCACTCCTGCATTTCCTGCCGATCTTATCCAGCACTCCTGTTTGATTTTCACAGCTCTGAATCGGCCTCATGATTGGCGACTGGTTGGGTCGGAAGGCATCACGAGCATCTCGGTGAAAGGGCGATTGAGTGCAAACAATGGCGATGTACTGCTCGAGGCAGCACTTGAAAACCTGGGTATCTGTCCTACTGCGACGTTCGCGGCAGCGGATCTATTAATGCGCGGCGAGTTGGTGCGTGTCTTGCCGGAGTATGAATTTGAACCGACAGCCATCCACGCCGTTTATCCTTCTGACAAGCAACTCTCTGCAAAGGTTCGCTGCGCTGTCGATTTGATTGCCAAATCCTTATCTAATCCTCCACCTTGGGATAGGCTTCCCATAATCGCTCCGCCCAGGCAGGGCACTCATTGATCTAGTTGCGTTGGATCACCTCTTCTTTAGACGAGACGATGTGTGCATGAAAAAAATAATGGACTGCATAAGAAATACCACAACTTCCTGGTGTGTTTGAAGAAATAGCGCTTTGCAAGGCTTTTCATGAATTTTTGTCATTACACCCATTCTGACAAAACAGATGATCGCAGTTAGGGTATTCTCCTACGCTATGGACAAGCCGTCGTTTCGAACGGTAGGTAAACCATCGGAGAGACCTATGAACCGTAGCGCAGACATTGAAGAGTTTTCATCACCACAAGCCTTGCCTCGCCCCCTTGAGAATAAGGTGGCCATTGTCACAGGGGCGAGTTCAGGCATTGGACGGGCTACTGCCCTGGAACTCGCCCGTCGAGGAGCCAAGGTTATTGCCAGTGCCCGACGCGCTGGACCAACCCTCGAACTGGTGGAAGCGATTCGCGCTGAGGGCAATGAGGCGACGTTCGTGCAGGCGGATGTCACCAACGAATCCTATGTCAAGCTTCTAGTGAGCGAGGCAGTGAATACCTATGGCAAGCTCGATATCGCCTTCAACAATGCTGGCGCAGAGGGGGTGATCGCGCCATTGATCGAACAGACAAAAGAGTCTTATGACCTTGTCTTCGATGCCAATGTGCGCAGCATCTTTTACTCGATGAAGCACCAAGCCAAGGCTATGCTTTCTGCCGGGGGTGGTGTTATCGTCAACAACTCTTCAGTGGGCGGCATCATCGGTTTTGAAAACGCTGCCCTATATATTGCCACCAAGCACGCCGTGATCGGCATGACGAAGAGCGCTGCCCTCGAATGGTACCGCCTAGGCATCCGTGTAAATGCCATCTGTCCCGGTATCATCGACACACCCTTCCAAGATCGCATCTGGCCGAGTATTGAAGCCAAAAACAGTTTTGCCAAAACAAGTGTGGCTGGTCGTGCAGGCACTGCCGAAGAGATGGCTAAAGTGGTCGCTTTCATGGTTTCAGACGATGCTTCGTTTATCTCCGGCCACGGCCTGATCGCCGATGGCGGGTATTCTATTGCCTAAAGACTGCGCGAAACGTTCTTTCTCAGGAGTAATTTCAATGACAAAACTACGAACCCTCCTTGCGAACTTGCAAGCCGTACCCAATCGAGAGCGGCAGTTCAGCAAATTGCGAGTACCAGCCTCTGCAAATCTCCGGCTCCATATCTTCTATATTGGAGCCGATTAAGAGTGTAAGTGGTAGTTGTACTACCTGTTATAGATAGCTGCAATTCAATGAGATCGCCAATCATTCCTTCTAAAGAGCCGTCTAGACTTACTGCGCTGCTCGACATTGACCATCACTATTACCTTCCATAACTGCAACTAATCATAAAGAGTAAATCGTTGGATTTCGAGAGCCAATTCTCGTGTGAGCTTCAGGTTATTTTCGACAGGGTTCTTGTACTTCTATCAATTGGGACACAAGCGATGAATATTGAACAGTTAAGAGCATTTGTTACTGTTGCTGAGCATTTAAATTTCACCCGTGCCGCAGAGAAACTTTCCCTATCTCAACCAGCGGTCAGTTCTGCAGTGGCAGCCCTGGAAACCTACTATAAAGTCCCCTTGTTTAATCGAATGGGCAGACGAATTGAGTTAACTAACTCAGGAAGGCTCTTATTGAGCGAAGCCCACAAAGTCCTTCAAGGAATCACGATCTTCGAAAGCAAACTACGGGAAACCAAAAGCTTGCAAAGTGGGGAATTGTATGTTGGCAGTAGTCAAACGATAGCAAGTTGGTGGCTACCTCTGCACCTGCAAAAGTTTCGTCAGAAGTATCCTAAAGTGCAACTCAAGGTAGTTTCTGGCAACACAGAAGAAGTGGAGGAGTGGGTTTTGACAGGACATGTTGATATTGGCTTTGTTGAGCGAGAGATCCAGAACAAATCACTACACTTCAACACAATTGGAAGTGACAAGATGACCTTTGTTGTTGGCAAGGAACACCCCTTCTGGCAGCAAAAGAATGTTGGGCTAGATGAGCTTAAAAGCGCACGATGGGTGTTACGGGAAGCTGGCTCGGATATCCGCAGATTTTTCGAAAACCTGTTCTATACCCACAAAATCGACATCAACAAACTGGATATTACTCTCGAATTGCCCAATTGCATGATGACAAAAAGAGCTGCGGAATGTGGCGCTGGAGTGGCGCTTCTGTCAGCAGCCTTGGTTGAGAAAGAGATCAAATTAGGCGCGCTTTGTAGCCTGAAAACGGTTTTTAATCCGATGATGGAACGTAATTTTTATTCGATCACGCGAAACAGCCAGGTTGCATCGCCGACCATCAAGGCATTTAATGCTTTGATACACCTCAGCACCTCGCTCCATGCCTAGTGCATGGAAAGACAAAACATGCGTATGAGATTATGCAGTGTTTTGGTTTGAGTTGCCCTGACAGGCGGCGTTGGTGCTCAGCCTTCGTAGGTTTGGGAGAAATCTTTGTGCCAGTTTTTCTCCTAACCAAAGCTGTCGTCCTGCCAACAACAAAGATTCCAACTACTGTTGCGAACAGCTACCGCTGCCACGTAGTCCTCGCCTGGCGAGATTTGCTGGATCGCCCAGCACTCAGGATGATCGCCGCCCTGCTGCTGCCCATTGGCCAGCAAGCTTACCCCGCCCCCTGGATCGATCTCCACGTCAAACTGATCGAAGGCGATCGCAAATCCCTCGCCGCACGCTTTGATATAGGCTTCTTTGCAAGTCCAAAAGCGAAAAAAAGCTTCCTGTCGCTCAGGCATAGCCAGCCCCCCCAGACGTTGCTTCTCGTGGGGTGAGAAGAACCGATCAATTATTTGATCCATCGCCTCCAAAGCATGTACCCATTCGAGATCGATACCGATGTCTTGGTGGAGGGTAAGACCAATCAACACAATTTCTCGCGAATGGGAGAGATTGAACTGTAGGTTACATTCGGGCAGGGCTAAGGCTGGCTTGCCTTTAACGCCGTAACTGAAGCGGATCGCAGCGACAGGTACATCCAGATAGCGATGGAGAATCCGGCGTAGCAGCCCCCGAGCGACGATAAAGCGTCTTTTGTCCCTCTCAAAGCGGTAGCGATCAACACGGTATAGCTCATCCTCTGAGAGTGTTTCGACCAGTTCCAGGACAGTCTCATTGGGTTGCATTAGGCAGGCACGCCAGACATGAACATCGTCTGTATCCAAACTGATTTGCCTGGGGGGCTGACGCCACAGATTACGGTCAGACACTCTCACAGGCTTCTCCTGGGATCCAACCAGCACTCTGCAATTGCTCAGCGATCACAGAAATCAGCGGCAGCTTCGTGTCGTGAATAAAAAAGTGGCCACCAGGGTATAGCTGCAATTCGAAAGCTTCGGCTGTATGGATGCGCCAGGCTTCCAGCGCATCGAAGCCGATTAGCTTATCTTCAAGACCACCGAAGGCATAGATCGGACAAGAGAAAGGCACCTCGTTTTTGTACTGGTACGTCTCAAGCACCGCCATATCAGCTCGCAGAATAGGTAAGATACACTCCAGCCACTCGGGGTTCTCGAAGATCACCTGGGGGATGCCATCGTAACGGCGGCGCAGTTGATCGATAAATTCCCCACTTGGTAGAGAGTGGATCGAGGGGAGTCGATATGCGAGGTGCGGTGACTGGCATCCCGAAACGAACAAATAGGCTGGGTTAGTACCGTACAGAAATCGGAGGCGGCGGGCTAATTCAAAAGCTACCAACCCTCCAAGGCTATGGCCAAAGAAAGCGTATGGCAGGTCGATTTTGTCTGCGATTGTCTCCACCAGTCGTTCGATCAGTGGCTCTAAGTGAGTGAGCAAATCTTCTTTCCAAAGATGTTCGCGACCAGGAAATGGGAGCGCACACAGGTCTACATCCAGGGGCAGTTTCTTTCTCCACGAACTATAAATTGAGGTTCCGCCGCCGGCGTAGGGTAGGCAAAAAAGGCGCAGGCATGGCGTACCAATCTCACGTCTGGCCATGGGAGGCATAATCGTTGTTGGATCGACGATTTGGTAAGCGCAGTGCTGACTACCTGCGTGGAAATTGTCAATAGATGCCATATACTTACTCCATAACAGTAGACTGGAAGAATGTCGGTACAATCATTACCCGGATTGAGGCTGGAACTGTTGCTGTAAGCGCTCGCTCAAGGTTCCTTGTAGAGACTGCAGGCGACAGAGAATCTGGCCATCGGCAGCCTGTGCCACGATATCGACTTTAATACTGTTCGCGCCACAAGATCGAACCTGTAAGCGGACGGTGAATACTTCGTCGAAGGGCATAGACGCGAACTGCTCAAAGCGTTGAACCCTGTTGGGCAGGCAACCTTTGTGGCAAAACCGATGGCTCCAGATGAGCATCCCCTGCAACATCACATCAACTACAAAAGGGTTGTGGAAGCGAGCGGAGAACTGTCCTTGTCTACGCTGAGGGATGGAAGGCAGTTTGCACCTCAAAGTGAGGCCATCCCCACCGATCGTCAACAACTGCTGGATTCCTTGGAAACAGGGGCCGTGAAAGAGAACGCCGTTTGTGTAGAACTGGTTTGCGTCCAAACCAGTTTGGCTGGGGAGCAGGCTCTCAGAAAGAATGTTGCAAGCAGGCAATTGCCGCACGAGTGTGACGCGGGAAGCGTAATGAAAGACAGATTTGCCCCGTCTGTTCAGGCTTGAAATCTTGGCCAGAAATTGCAACTGCCCGTCAATAGAGGACGGGATTTCCTCTAATTCAAGCGTGCAAGTGAGATCTGGCTCTGCGGCGAAGACGATTCCCTTCAGGACACGGGCTTCTTCGTAGCAATATGCGGTGTAGCCGGGGCAGATCTGCTCGCAGGTGGTGGCGATCCACGCAGAAGCACAGGCAAAAGGCAATACGGGCTTGCCTGCGATTGCGTGATCCAGCAGGAAAGGATTGTCCGCCAGGCTCAGCCGTCTTTCGATGTGCAACCTGCGCGTTGCAGGTTCGATCGTGGCTGGGGGCTGTACCAATGGGCTACCGATAATCCGCTGAATAGTTTGCATATCGGCAGTGGCCAGTTCAGCCAGGAGCACTTGGGCACCAGCCAGTGGTGGAATTAGGGCGATCCCTTGACGCTCAAAGGAGCGCTTGAGTTCAGCACTCACCATTCCCCCGTCCCACGGCCCCCAGTTGAGCGCTAGCACCCGGCAGTGTGGAAAGAGTTTCTTGATGCGATGGGCCGCTTTGTTGAGCACTTCGTTGGCTAAGGCGTAATCCGCTTGACCCAGGTTGCCAAAGAAAGCCGCCACCGAGGAAAAGAGGATCAAGTACTCGAGTTGTTCCGGTGGCACGACTGCTAGGAGATTGGCGAGACCTTCAACCTTTGGCCCATAGACAGCCGCAAAATCCTTAGCGGTTTTCTTTTCGAGACGTTTATCCGCCAGACTGCCTGCGCCATGTATGATTCCTGTCACAGAGCCAAGATGTTCTACCGCTGCTTCAACAGCGAACTTGACAGCCTCGGGATCCGTCACATCGGCACTGGCATAGCGTGCATGACCACCTGCTTGTTCAATTGACCGGAGGGTGGATTGAATCTCTCTGCGGGCAGTGAGATCCCGACAGGCAGACTCGAGTGCCGCTAGGGAAAGCTTCTCACCGCGCCCAGCCGCTTCATCTAAAAGCCTGCGCTTCAATGCCACTTCGTCCAACCCCCATGCCCAGTCAGGCACAGGCTCGCGCCCCGCACGCCCCAACAGTACAAAGCGGCAGTGGTAAAGTCCAGCCATCTCGATGACACAGCGAGCAGTAATGCCCCTGCCACCACCACTCACAACAAAAACCGATTCGGGGCGAATGGAGACGGGTTTTGCCGACACAGTCGGCACTGTGGCTGGTACAGCACTGAGGGTTACTCGTCCTTGACGACCATATCCTGTCTCCGCTAAAGCGATATCTGGGTCGTACAATTCAGCCAGGATTTGGCGAGCAGCTTGCGCATCCTCAATCTCAAGAGCGACATCGACAGCACGGCAGAAAACCCCCGGCCATTCCTGGCGCAAGGTTTTGCTTAGGCCGAAAAGAGCACCAGATGTTGGCCTGAACGCACTGCTCTCGCCCAAGCCGAGTGCTCCATCTAGACGGGCGACCATCAGTAACGCGCTACGTCCCCCGGTCTCAGCCGCCCGCTGCAAAGGACTTCTAAGATGTCGCAGCAGAAGAAATAACCGCTCGATCGGTTCTCGATCTGCAGCACTAATGAAGCAGTGATCGTTCAGCACAGGATGCAGATAGATAAATGCCCCGAGAGAACCGTGGTGCTCCTGTAACAAGCGCACCTGCTCGGCTTGTTCCGCTTCGGGAGCCAAGCAGATCCTCTCCAGTCCGTCGGTCGGTTCTATATGAGCCTCGTCACCGCGCGCCAAAGCGAGAATGACTACTTTCCATCCCCGTTCGCCTAAAAGGCGTGCCAGTGGGTCAGCTACCCCAGAGTTCTCGACAGCAATGACACAGAGTGGGTGCCTCGAGGGACTAAACACCAAGCTGTCAGGATCACAAAGCGGCTGCACTTCGACAAGACAGCGTGGGAGAGTCGTGATCGGAAGAGGTGATTCTAATTGGCTAGGTTCTAATTTCAATTTTTTTTTTGCGTTGCCCCCTCCAGATATGCCGCAATTTGCGCGAGCGTCTGCAATTCGGCCATGTCGTCGGGCCTGATAGTCGGCAGTTCGGGATGCTTTTCTAGTAATGCCCCAAGAATCTCAACCCGTTTAATGGAATCGATACTGAGATCTGCCTCCAGATCCATCTCAGTTTCGATCATCTCCATCGGATAACCCGTTTTGTCACTGACGATCTCAAGCAAAGCCTGCTCGATACCCGATGGGATTGCTTCCGCAACCGTTGTCTGCACTTCTGGAACAGTTGGCATCGGTTTTGTATCAACTTTCCCAGGTATAGATTGCTGAGCCGCCAACGTGGCCACCGGTTCTACAGAAGTATAGGGCGGAATAGTCGCCTTCCTCACGTGTCCGTTGCTATGCCCGTTCGTCAGGCTGCTCAACGGTGTCCTCTCAGGCTCAGGCACTACTCGCACTTGCTCAGCAGGAGAAATATTTGTCCAAAGGGGAGGAGAAGCCACGGTCTGCCCACCCTCGCTCACTAAGGCAATTTGTTGTTGTGTCAGGCGGTAATAAGCCTGAGTGTATTCAGCTTGAAAGCGTAGATACTCCTCGTGGCTGCGTAACGTTCCTTCCAGGTGCTGATAGAAGCGCTTCATGCCGCGATCTAATGTGGCAATCACCTCGGTCGCCGGGATCGATTTTTGGCCAGATAACAAAGAAAACTGTTGACCAATCAGATTGTCGATCAAGTGAGTAGAATCGACTTGCTGCTCCAAGTACTGCCTATGGAGTTGGAGCAACTGCTCTTGATGGTTGCTGAATTGCGCCAAGTTAAACTCGACGCTGGCGAAGGCTTGCTGAAAGTCCGAAAAAGTGGTTTGAGTCATCGCTGGAACCTGTGATTCAAGGTGGCGGTTTTGGGCAGATCGAGCTGGAACTGTAGTTTGCTGGCTGCCAATGGCTACTTCTATCTGGCCGTTGCTTGGCATCAGTTGCGGATCAAGTCTGGCGGCCTGTGATCCGCTTTGGTCGTCGAGAGAATCGGCACTGAGGAGGGACTGCTCGAAGGCACTCCTGGTTTTGAGGCTAACGTAGTTGCTGGCACCCAAACGGATAGGCATCCCAGGCTTACGTTTCTCTGAGGGCTGTGCAATCGGAAGGCCAAAGGTATCGAATTCACCTACGGGCAAGCCCGCCACACGCAATTGCAACACTGCCTCGCGCAGTTGGCGGTCGCTGTCGCGCTTGGCACTCGGATTGAGGGCGATGGCCATGTGGGGTTTGCCTGCCAGAATGTCCCTGACTAGGTTTGTCAATACCCCCTTCGGGCCGAATTCGACAAAGATACCGCCACCCTGGGAGTGGACATTTTCGATCTCTTTTTTGAAAAGTACCGGTTGGAGAATATTGTCTTCCAGGATTTTCCTGATCGCTTGGGGCTGGGTAGGGTAGATGGTCGCGGTTGCGTTGCTGAAAATCGGTATCTGCGGCTTGTGGAAAGCCACTGTCTGCACGGCTTGAGCGAAGCGTTCTTGGGCGTGGCGAACCAAAGGTGTGTGGAATGCCGCCGCTACAGGTAAAAGCTTGACGCGATACCCTTTTTCCTCCAGTCGTTTTTGGGCTTGGAAGATCCCATTACTTGCCCCTGCGAGCACTACTTGATTGCCAGAATTCCAGTTGGCGGCAATGACTTGGGGCAAATCCTTCATCTCTTGCTGGATCTGTTCCCAGTCTCCACCAACCGCCAGCATACTGCCACGTTCGCCCTCGGCCTCCACACAGGCAGCCATGGCTTTGCCCCGCTCCTTGACGAGGAAGTAGTAAGTTTCCTCGTCGAATACACCGGCAGCCCAGAGCGCTGTCAGTTCACCGAAGCTGTGCCCGACGACAAAGTCTGCCTTAAACCCAGCCTCACGCAACAGCTTGTAGTGGCCTGCACTCATAGCGCTGGTGGTCGCCTGGGAGTATTTTGTTTCCAGCAAAGCCTGCTCCTGAGAGGACTGTTCTTCGGCATCGAGGGCAGGAACCGGAAACACCACTTGCGAAACTGGCCTCATTCCCTCGGCAACAAACAGGCGATCCAGGGTGGCGTATATTTCCCGCAGTTGCGGGAAATTCATTGTCAACGCCCTACCCATGTTTAAGTACTGCGATCCTTGCCCCGGAAACAAGGCTACTACCTTACCCTGTGCGGCCTTGTCGCGGTAGTAAATACCCTTCGGATGATCCCATTGCGGTTCGCTCTGCTGTTCGCGCAGTATGCTGACAGCAAGTTGCAAAAGCTCGCGGGCTTCCGTAGCCGATTCGGCAACAAACCCGAGCCGAGCGTCGGTGGAGCCAAGCTTGACATTCCGGCTTGATGCGCACAGTCCATCAAACGCTTCTGCCTCCGAAAGACTTTCCCAGCGGTGTAATGCAGACTCAAGTTCGCCTAACAACGCTGCAGGAGTGGACGCACCGAATAAGACGGACTGCGCTGGACGGTGGAGGCGGTAAGGTTGTCTGGGCTCCCGACCGTATTCTTCCAAGACGATGTGGTGGTTGGTTCCACCAAAGCCGAACGAACTCACCCCAGCTCGTCGTGGCAACGCTGTGTCCGAGTGTACCCAGGGTCTGGCCTCGGTGTTGAGGTAAAATGCGGAGCCTTCGATATCAAACTTTGGGTTAGGACTGCTGACGTTAATCGTCGGAGGCAAGATCTTGTGGTGCAGCGCCAGTGCCGCCTTGATCAGGCTGGCCGCGCCCGCAGCACCTTTGGTGTGGCCAATTTGGGATTTGACGCTACCCAGCGCGATGAATTGCTTTTTCCCCGCTTGCCGTCCGAAAAATTTGTCCAAGGCAGTAAATTCGCACAGATCTCCTGCGTTTGTGCCTGTGCCGTGAGCCTCCAACAGCCCCACGCTTTGAGGCGCAATCCCTGCGCTCCCATAGGCCTGCTGAAGGCAGCGCACCTGACCCTCCCATCGGGGTGCATAAATACTTTTGTGGCGTCCGTCGCTGGAACTTCCTACGCCCCGCACAACAGCGTAGATGCGGTCTTTATCCCGCTCAGCATCAGCAAGACGCTTGAGAACCAGCGTGCCTACCCCTTCGCCGACCATCATTCCGTCGGACTCTGCATCGAAGGGGCGGCTTTGCTGCTGCTTGGAGAAGGCTGGAGTTTTGCTGAAGTTGAGATAGGTGAGAATTGAATTGTCAAGATCGACTCCGCCGGTAAGCATCATGTCGCAGCGGTATTCACACAGTTCGCTCAGCGCCGCTTTGAACGCCATAAGGGAACTGGCGCAAGCCGCATCCACAATGCAAGTCGTGCCACCTAGATCCAAGCGGTTGGCAATCCGTCCGGCGATGACATTGGCCATATAGCCTGGGTAGGCGTTCTCCTCCCAACCGACGTAGGCCAACTTCATGCGTCCGATAATCTTCTCTGTATTGGCATCTGAGAGGCCGTAACTTTTCAGGACTTTTTGCCAGATGGGGTATTGTAGGCGTGCTGTCAGCGGAACAACCATCTGCATCGAACCCGCCATCAATCCAAGAATGACACCCGTTCTCTCGCGTACGGACGCGATCGCTTCGCTGTAACCTGCGTCGGCAAGAGCTGCTTTTGCTGTGACAAGACTGATCAACTGGGCTACGTCAGTCACCTCCAGAATATTAGGAGGAAGACCAAATTCGACTGGATCGAAGTCAATGTCCGGGATAAACCCACCCCGCCGACAGTAGGTCTTGTCCTGAGCTGTTGGATCAGGATCGTAATAATCCTCCACACGCCAACGCGAAGACGGCACATCCGCCAGGCAATCCGATTTGGACAGGATGTTCTCCCAATACTCCTGAAGATTGGAGGCGTTCGGAAAGATCCCAGCCAAACCAACAATCGCAATTGGTGTGCGCTGCAATGCGGTATCGCAAGGGTCTGACGCGGCTAAATTTTCAGCGTTCATTGGCAACCTCCGTACAACAAAGTGACAGTTGGGATCGCAGCCCAAACCGGTGGGTTCAAAAAGTCATGCTTGATCCAACTTCAAACCAACTCAGGCTCAGGTAAGTCAGATGCCAAGCACAGGAAGGCTCTCTTGTAGACTGGATTTACAGTGCGAAATCCAGTAAGGCACTGTTCAGCTTCTCAAGCAGTATCGTGTTTTTTGAACTGTCGATAGAGGGCTTCCAATTTGGCTAGACTCACTTCGGCCTTCGTTAGCAGGATTTGCAGTTCTTCTTTGAAAGTGGACATTGGGGATGTTTGTGCTGTTGGCAATACTTCCTGGTTTTCACGCGTTTGCATAGCCGACTCCTTGACAATAAGTGTATCGAAACAGGCGATTTGCTTGTGGCTGGGATTTTCAGGCTGATGCGAGGAGCAATTTGCTGGTATCGAGGCGTACAAAATGCCCTTTCAGTAGTGGCTCAATCGTCTTCAGCAAACTGGAAGCGGTAGAGCGCGATCGCCTCGGATCGCTCAACAATCGGACGAATCACTTGGGAAACACTTGTCATAAAGTACCAGAGCTAAAGGTTAGTGGAACTGGAAAGCGCAGAAAATCCATGGGGGTCGATCTTCCAAAGCACGACGAGCAAATCTACTTACTTGAGAAAAGACATCCACTCAGAACGCCCCAATCGTGCCCATGTGCTGAGCAACAAGTAGTGGCCGCCACCGACTTTCACCTGTCGGTGATGGAAAGTTTTCTCGAATTCCTCAGAGTGAAGTCGCTTGCCGTAATGTGGCCACGCATATTGCTAACGCCGCAAGCCCGATTCCAAATACTTCTCGTCGCTGGCAGAAGGTGATGGGTATCGCCTAATTTCTTGATGTGGTACCAAGAGGTGTGCATACACTCCTGGCACCAGAAGTTTTCCAGCCACTCGTTGGATAGAGGAATAATATTCTGCTCTGATGAGAACATGGCAGCTTTATTAATGTTCATACCGCTTTGCTGCAGTTGCTGGGTTGTGCTCGCATACAGGAGATGCTTATGGTGCAGGCTCTGCAACGGACAATCGTGGTGGAGACACTTCAAACGGCGACCACCGGGCTTGGAACGTTTCCTATTGCGATCGCATCTTCTCAGGGAATCAACGCTCATAATTACTCCTAGATATTCTTGAAGATAATGATTAAAAAACGCCATGTACAACAGCTAACCAGAGCGAAACTGAGATGCTCAGTACATTGAAAGACAGAAAAACTGCAGGAGCTAAATAGACCGAGATCACAAGACCATCGAGGTCTAAACAGGAATGATTGAAGCTTATGTGTACGGAAGAAGTGAGGATATCGAAGATAGCTTGAATGTAAATGACAAAAGTTAATGTGTCAAATTTTTTCTTCTTGTTGAGTAATTCAACATCCAAATAGATCCCGCTGTCATCGACTTTGTAGCGTGGAAAACAAGATTTTCTTTATTGGCTATCCTTCTTTTGGCATACTTCTTTAGACCAATTCGCTAAACTAGAATGCTCTAAGCACATCAAGTGAATCGTTGAAGCACCTTGCTTTTGCTCCGTTAATAACGAGACAGATTTCAAACTCCAAAGGGACTATTAAACTTTCAAATAGTACGAAAAGAAATAGTATTTGACGATGGAAACTAGGTCGTTTACATTTAGCAAAGTTCCGATATCCTCGCTTCTTCCGCACACATAAGCTTCAACTTTTACTGTTTAGATCTCGATGGTCTTTGTGATCTCGGTCTATTCAAAACTCTCGGTTTTCAATCCACTTGGTTTGAAAACCTTGTTGAGGAAATTCTGTGGCTGCTTTAGCGCAGAATGTACCGAGCCGCTGCATGGTCGAAAGTTCATCCTCTGCGGCCTGCCAAAATTTGGCTCTTAGCAAGTGTGCAGAATCTACAACTGCTGATTCAGGAGAATTGACAAGATGCAAGTGCGCCAATTGGGAAAAAATGGTCCAGAGGTTTCGGCCATGGGTCTAGGCTGCATGGGCATATCCGATGCCTACGGTACCTGCGACGAACGCGAAGCCCTCGCAATGCTGCATCAAGCTGTAGATTGGGGAATAAACTTTCTTGACACAGCCGATGTGTATGGCCAAGGGCACAACGAAGAGTTCGTTGGTCGAGCCATCCGCGATCGTCGCGATCGGGTGTTCGTGGCCACCAAGTTTGGCCTGCTGCGCGATGCCCAGAACCGCTTGTCGGGGGTGTGCGGAACCCCAGCCTACGTGCGCTCAGCGTGCGAAGCGAGTTTGCGGAGGCTAGGAATCGACACGATCGATCTTTATTACCAGCATCGCCTTGACCGCTCGACCCCAATCGAGCAGACCATGGAAACGCTAGCGGAACTCATCCAAGAAGGCAAAATTTCCTATATCGGTCTTAGTGAGGTCGATGTAGAGACCTTGCGCCGTGCTGAAACAGTTCACCCCGTTGCCGCCGTGCAAAGCGAATATTCATTGTGGACCCGGGATCCAGAGAAGGAGATTCTGCCCGCCTGCCGAGAATCGGGGGTAGGGTTTGTGCCATTTAGCCCACTAGGACGGGGGATTCTCAGCGGTCGGGTCAATAAGATGTCCGATCTGCCACCTGATGATTTTCGTCAGCGATTGCCGCGCTTTCAAGGAGACAACTTCTATCGCAACCGTATCTGGGTCGGCCAGTTAGAGGAATTGGCTGCGGCAAAAGGTTGCACCCCAAGTCAGCTCGCCCTCAGTTGGGTGTTGGCTCAAGGAGAAGACATCGTGCCCATTCCTGGAACCAAGCGCCGGACGTACCTGCAGGAAAATCTTGGTGCCCTGGAAATCCAATTGGGAGCGGAGGAATTAGCTGCTCTCAACCAACTCGCTCCCCATGGCGTCGCGGTTGGGGCGCGTTATCCCGAAGCATTGCTGCAGATCACCCGTTGAGATGTACTGCCTGAGGAGAAAGTCATGACAGCAAAACCATTGCATAAAGCGAAACGACACAAACTGCTCCTTGCAGCCCTCGTAACCGGCTCGATCCAGGCTTGCAGTTCGGTCTACTCCGCTCCTGAGACCAACAAACAAGCAGCCACCCTAGTTGCTCTAGCGACGGTCAAAGCCTCGAGCATAGACGAAAGTTCCGAGTACGTCGGCACGCTCAAGTCCCGACAGTCAGTGGTTCTGCGCACACAGGTTGAAGGGCGGATCAGTCGGATATTTGTTCGCTCCGGCAGCAATGTCGTCGCTGGAACGCCACTCATCGAGGTCGATCCCGATAGACAGAAAGCAGCCACCGAGAGTTCGCGCTCAGCAGCAGACTCCGCTGAGGCCGAACTGGAGAATGTCGCCACCCTGGTTAAGACCTACTTGGCTCGCCGGGAAGCTGGTCGGGCAAACTTTAAATTTATTCGGCAGCAGCGCGACCGATACGCCCGCCTGCGTCAAGAAGGAGCGATCAGCCAAGAGAATCTTGACGAGTACGACAACCGCCTAGCGGTGGCCAAGGCAGAGCTTGAAGCTGCTGAAGCCCAGCTAGCAGCGCAATTCTCTACGGTGGAGCGCGCTCAACGCACCGTCGATCAAGCCCGTGCGGCAAACCGGGCACAGCAAGTTCAGTTGCAGTACTACCGAGTAGGCGCTCCATTTGATGGCCGCATCGGCGACATTCCTGCCAGGGTGGGAGATTACATTACACCTGCCACCGAAATTGCCACGATTACTCAAAATCAACGACTCGAAATTTATGTCCCGATTCCCATCGAGCGCGCCTCGCAGCTCTATCCAGGCATGCGGATGCAGCTTTTCGACGACCAGAATCGACCCTTGGGGGAGAGCAAGGTCGCTTACATCTCGCCCCGTGTGGACGATCAGACCCAGTCGGTGCTAGTCAAAGCCTGGATCGACAACACTACGGGTCGGATGCGTTCCGACCAGTTCGTGCGGGTTCGCCTCGTCTACACATCTCGTCAGGCGGTGTCGGTTCCGACTACGGCTGTCACCCAAATCAGTGGCCAAAATTTTGTCTTTGTTGCACAGACTGACGGTCATTCTGGACTTGTCGCACGGCAAAAAGCGGTGACTTTGGCCGAGGTAGAAGGAAAAAATTATCCGGTTCTTTCAGGACTCCGGTCTGGAGAAAAGATTGTTGTCTCAGGCATTCAGAAGCTCTCGGACGGCATGCCCATTTCTACGCTCTAGAAATCACCACACGCACCCAGGGATCCCGATGTTTGTCGATTACTTTGTCAAACGGCCAATCCTGACGATCGCCTGCTCGGTGATCATTTTACTAGGCGGGTTGGTCAGCATCAGCACTCTACCCATCGATCAGTACCCAGACATTGCTTTGCCCCAGGTTGTTGTGACCGCCCGTTACGACGGGGCGAGTGCAGAGGTGGTTGAGTCTACGGTTACGACGCTACTCGAGCAGCAAATTAACGGTGCTGAGAGCATGCGCTACATGACCTCAACCAGTAGCAACGACGGTACCAGCACGATTACCGTCAGTTTCGAGCTGGGGCGCAACCTCGACGATGCGGCGATGGACATCCAGAATCGGATCACCTCTGTGCAGGGCCGCCTACCGGAGGAGGTGCGCCGGACTGGGGTGTCGATCCGCAAAAATTCTAGCCAGGTGACCATCGCCTTTGGCTTGCTCGCCGAGAACAACGAGTATGACAATACCTTCATTAGTAACTACGCCGACCTTTATATAAGAGACGCGTTGCGTCGGGTCAAAGGCGTGGGCGATGTGAAAGTTTTTGGCGAACGCCGCTATTCGATGCGGCTGTGGTTGGATCCAGATCGCCTCGCTGCACGAAAGTTGAGCGCAATAGATGTTGTGCGTGCCCTGGAGACTCAGAACTTGCAGGTTGGCGCGGGTCAGATTGGCCAACCCCCTTCTCTAGGGGGTCAACCCTACCAGATCAGTGTGCGCGCCATGGGTCGCCTCAAAAGTCCAGCTCAGTTCGATAACTTGGTGATTAAACGGGGAGTCAACGGAACGTTGGTACGCCTCAAGGACGTAGGGCACAGCGAACTAGGTGCCGAGGATTACACAACATTTATGCGCTTCACGGGCAGAAATGCAGTGGGCATCGCTGTTTCCCAACTTCCTGGAGCGAACACCCTCGATGTCTACCGGGAGGTCAAAGCAGAACTGGATCGACAAGCCCGTAGTTTTCCGCCAGGTCTGAAGTACGATATCGCTTTCGACAGCGCCTCCATGGTCAGCGAATCCATCTACGAGGTGGTCAAAACCCTTTTTGAGGCAATCATCCTGGTAGTGGTGGTGATGTTTCTGTTTTTGCAGGACTGGCGCTCGACACTCATCCCGGCGATTGCCATTCCTATCTCACTTGTGGGGACGTTCATTTTTGTCAAATTGCTCGGCTTTTCGATCAACACATTGACTCTGTTCGGTATCACTCTGGCAGCTGGGTTGGTTGTGGACGATGCAATTGTCGTCGTCGAAAACATTGTGCGCTACAGCCGAGAAAGGCAGCTCACACCGTTTGCTGCTACACCCGGAGCGATGCAGGAGGTCTTCGGCGCAGTGATCGCTACTTCGCTGGTGCTCGTGGCTGTCTTTGTACCGGTCGCTTTCTTTCCAGGAACAGCCGGACGACTCTATCAACAATTTGCCCTGACGCTCACCTTCTCAATTGCCCTCTCCACCTTCAATGCCCTGACGCTCACCCCGACGCTCTCGGCATTGCTACTGCGCATGGAACCACCTCGTCACTGGATGTTCGACTGGTTTAACGATTTTCTCGAATCGCTCAGGTTCGGTTACGCCCGCTCACTGGCTGTTGTGCTCCGCTTTCGCACTGCGATGATGGGGATTTTTATCTGTTTGCTGGGTCTCACGTGGTGGCTGTTCGGCAAAGTCCCCCAAGGTTTTGTTCCTAACGAGGATCAAAGTTATTTCGTGGTCTTCGTACAGTGTCCAGAAGGCAGTTCGTTGAATTACACCGACGAGGTGATGAAACAGGTAGAGAAGGAGTTGCGCAAGATTCCTGAAGTCGCCAAAATGTTCGCCATCGGCGGTTTCAGCCCCAGTGGCAACGCCCCCAACAAGGCCACAATTTTCCCACATCTACTGCCACTATCTGAACGGCGGGAGCGGGGTCAGTCTGTTGACGCGATCATTGAAAAAGTGCGTGGGCCACTCGCCCGCATCCCTGGAGCACAGGTGGCTGCCTTCCCGATGCCCGCCATTCAGCAAGGGGTCGGCCAATTCGGCGGCTTCCAACTCCAACTGCAGGATCAGCGCAATCTCGGACTAGAAACACTGGCGGGCACAACCCGCACCCTAGTCGATCAGGGCAATGCGCAACCTAGTCTGAGCGGACTTTTTTCGAGCTTCAGCATTGCCGATCCGCAACTGTTGGTGGAGGTAGATCGCGAGAAGGGAAATTCCCTCGGTGTTCCCCCCAACGAGGTGCTCAAGGCTCTGCAAATTTACATGGGCTCGCTCTACGTCAATGACTTCGAGATGTTCAACCGTCCCTATCGTGTCTATGTGCAGGCCGACAAGGGCTTCCGCTCTTCTCCTCAAGATTTGCGGCGATTCTATGTACGTTCGCAACTGGGCGCGATGATCCCCCTCGGCAACTTGATTTCTGTGAAGCGCACTATCGCCCCCCAGATTATCAATCACTACAACATGTTCCGCTCCTCAGAGATCAACGGTGCCCCTGGCGAAGGCTATAGTTCTGGTCAGGCGCTTGAACAAATGCAACAGCTGGCCGAACGGGTGCTACCGCAAGGCATGCGTTACCAGTGGTCAGGGGTATCCCTTGAGCAGATCGAATCGGGCAACAAAGCAGTGTTTATCTTCATGCTGGGAGCGGCATTCGTCTTCGTCGTGCTCGCTGCCCAGTACGAAAGCCTCAGTGATCCGCTGGTGATCATGCTCTCAGTCCCGCTCGCTATCGTCGGCGCACTGGGTGCCCAAGCCTTGCGCGGCCTCGAAAACGATATCTACTGCCAGATCGGGCTGGTCATGCTCATTGGTCTGGCCAGCAAAAACGCCATCTTGATCGTCGAGTTTGCGAATCAACTCCACAAGGAGGGAGGACTCTCCCGTCTTGAGGCAGTGAGCGAGGCAGCTCAGATTCGACTGCGGCCCATTTTAATGACTTCCCTCGCGTTCATCTTGGGCGTAGTGCCTCTGGTCACTGCGGAGGGCGCTGGTGCGGCTGGTCGCCAGTCGCTAGGAACTGCAGTGTTCGGTGGAATGCTCGTTTCTAGCGCTTTGAGTCTTTACATCGTACCGCTACTGTACATCGTGGCGGGATCCCTACGTGCGAGGTTCACAGGCTCCCGCTCGGGTTCTACACCTACCGAACCCACCAGCGATTCTAAAGCCCTCGAAATTCCCACCCCTTCTCAGCAATAAACCAGCATCCGTTTTGATCATCCAAACACTTAGATTCAAGGAGATTTGCTATGGAAAGATTTGCAGGCAAAGTCGCTGTCGTCACCGGCGGCAGCGTGGGCATCGGACGGGCGACGGCGGTCGCTTTCGCCCGCGAAGGTGCAGCAGTGGTAGTGGCCAGTCGCCGCACTGACGAAAGCGAAATGACCGTGAAGATGCTCAAAGAGCACGGCGGTGAAGGCTTTTTTGTCAAGACCGACGTTACCCAGGCAGATCAAATCGAGACGATGATCGAAAAGACTATGGCGACCTTTGGCCGCCTCGACTTCGCCTTCAACAATGCCGGGGTTGAGCAACAACCTTCACCCTTGCCTGAGCAGAGTGAGGAATTGTTCGACTGGATCAACAACATCAACTACAAGGGCACTTGGCTTTGCATGAAGTATCAAATTCCCCAGATGCTCAAAAGTGGCGGTGGGGCAATTGTCAACATGTCTTCGATTGCAGGGGAAATCGGGTTTCCGGGCGTGCCAATCTACACGGCCAGCAAGCATGCAGTGCTCGGTCTGACCAAGGCCGTTGCCCTTGAATACGCTCAATCGAACATCCGAGTCAACGCGGTCAGTCCTGGTGCCATCCACACCGATATGTACGAGCGCTTCGAGCCGGAAGTGCGCGAACAACTCATCAATTTGCACCCGCTAGGGCGACCTGGCAAGCCAGAAGAAGTGGCACAGACTGTCCTCTTCTTGTGCTCGGAGGGTGCCGGGTTTATCACCGGCCACTCATTGATGATCGACGGTGGCTATGTCGCCCAGTAAATGGGTGTGCCGCACGGCACGGGTCAGGCCGCAGCCCGACGCTGAGTTTGAAGATGTGGCCAGTCGTTGTTGAGTTATCGCCATGTCACCTGTACGCAAGCTTCGACTTTGGTTGGATGCCTACGTATTCACCGATCAAGAGACGGCTCAATTAGTTTTCCGGCTCATCCCGGCGACCTGCCCCTTTGCAAGGCGGGTGCGCATTTTCCATAAGGTGATCGTCATCCCGCCTTTGTGCAAATTCAATCCCGTCTACGAGCAACTGGTGCATCTGCGCATTCGGGCGATGGCCTATCTCGACCCCGATCACAA
>JACMLN010000034.1 GCA_014379585.1 Gloeobacterales cyanobacterium ES-bin-313
AAGTTCTTGATACACTGTTCCTTGCAATTCAAAGATCTGAAAGTTATCTGCTAGTCGGTCAAATAGGACATAGTAGGGCACCCGCAAAATGCTCTCGTAGACTTCCCACTTCGAGGGTGGTGTGCGGCCACGCAAAGTTAAGCCTTGGTCTTCTTCCAATGTACTCGGCGATAGCAATTCGACGACAATAATCGGCGAGTGGCGTTCTTGCCATCTCACATAGCTCAATCGTCCAGTATCAAGGAGTCGGGGAACATCGACCACAGCAAACCAATCAGGACGCTTGTAATAACTGCGGTTTTGAGAATCATAATAGAGATTCAAATCGGAAGCGGCGAAAACCCTATCCAAAGCGTAGGTGGAAGGTTGAAAAGTTTGAGAAAGCAACTGCGCTTGCCAACCATGAAATTCGTCCGGCAATCCAGGCTCCTCTGGGTTCTCACTCGGTAAATCGTACATCGTTGGCAAAGGCTGCGGTGGCAGACTCTCAGGCATAAAGCTAGGTTTTACGAAGGTCATAGCCTAACCTCGCTTGTAGACAACGTTTCAACCTATATTAGCTCCTCGCACAAAGGGTAAGCCGTGCTATCTAGGAGTCACTTCCCATTGACCCATCTTGTACTCGGATTTTCATGAACCCCTACGACATTTTGCAGCGTACCGAACGTCAGCACGTCAGCGATGGTGCAATCGCACCGATTCTGGGCGGAAATTTGGGCAGTGCAACACGAATTTTGGTGCTGGTCTGGTCACAACTTGGCGATTTCGACAGCCTGGAGTACGCCTGGTGGCTAAAAAAAGAGCAGGCATTGCTACAGCGCTCTGGGGTACGAGTACGAGCGATTGGGATCGGCAATCGTGCTTCAGGCCAAAAGTTCTGCCAATATACGGGCTTTCCAGAACAAGATCTCTTCGTCGATCCAACTGCCGAACTCCATGGTCAACTCAATTTATATGCGGGGTCGACTTACAAATGGCCGGGTCTAACGCCAGGTCAGCGAGCATGGCTCAATTTAATGCTGATGTGCGCAGGTATAGGCAGTCCAGGAACTCTCGCAGAAGTACTCCGTGGCTACCTGGGGGATCGACGTGCTCCCCAACTGATCGCCGATGAAGAGATCGTCAAAGCAGGCCCCTTGCCCCCACTCAAAGGCAAAAGCTTTGCTCTTTTTGGCCAAGGATTCCAACGCCCGATTGAACTTGCCACCCTGAGGTTGCGCAATATGACCGAGGTCTTAAGCAACTGGCAGACCTATGTCCCGAACGCTGCCTACTTGACCCAGCGCGGAGCAACCTATCTTTTTGACCATCAAGGAGCGTTGCTCTATACCCACATCGACCCCGGCATTCTTGGGTTTGCAGCAAATCGGAGCCGTCCTCTGGACTTTCTCGCTGCGAATTAAAGAACCGCATCAGCATCAATGGATGGAGGAGCGTTGTGATCACCGTGGCAGCAGAAGCTACCCCCATCGCAACTGGTGATCCAAAAGATTTCAACAGATCGGACTTGGCACTTGGGCCAAATAGCAGCCAAGCACTTCGGCAAGTTCACTAGGTCTGATCGGCTTGCTCAAGTAATCGTCCATTCCAGCAGCTAAACAGCGTTCGCGCTCGCCGTCCATGGCATTGGCAGTCAGAGCAACGATGGTTGTCTTCGCTGCACTCGTTCCTAGAGCACGAACCGATGCAGTCGCTTCAAAGCCATCCATCTCTGGCATTTGGCAATCCATTAACACCAGTTCGTAGTGCTTTTGCGAAATCGCTTCGACTCCTTCTAGACCGTTGCAGGCAATATCGGCAGTGCAACCGAACTTTTTGAGGTGCTGTAGCAGGACTTTACGGTTGACGATATTGTCCTCGACGATCAGCACTCTACCCTCGTAATGTTGTTGCGTTTGCGTTGGGATGATTGGTTGGATTGGCAAAGCTTTGCGGGTGAAAGTCTGCTCCAAACAAGCATAAAGGGCTTGCTGACGAACAATGGGTCGTACCAAGGAGGCAATGTAGGGATCGCTCAATGGAAGACCTTGTTTGCCGAAGTCGATCAGCCGCACGAATTGAAGGGAATCAAAACGTTGATCACTGCGTACCTGGCGAACAAAATCCGCCTTCTCAGATTCAGGCAACCTAAAATCGACAATCACTGCCGAAAAAGCCTCGCCCCGCTCGACGGCCTTACCCAACTGATCGAGGGCATCCTCAGTGTTTGGAGGCAAGTAATTAGGAATTTGCCAAGCCGTGAGTACATCGCTAAGCGCTCCGCAGATCGTTTGACTTGGGCTGAGAATAAGAATCCGTTTTTGCTGCCAAACTTCAGGAATTTCGAGACTCTTTGTTCCCTCTGACGCTGCGGCCTGGAAAGGAATAGCGCAATAAAACGTTGAACCCTTTCCAATTTCACTCTTAAGACCAATTGATCCACCCATCAATTCGACGAGTTGTTTACTAATCAAAAGACCAAGACCGGTACCGCCGTAGTGACGGGTTGTCGAACGCTCCGCTTGTGAGAAGGCTTGGAATAAGAGCTGTTGACCTGCTTCACTGATCCCTGGCCCTGTATCTTCAATAGCGAAGTAGAGTTGAGCCGCTCCGTGTTTTTGGGCTTGCAGTTGAATACGGATCGAGACTTGGCCTTGTTCAGTGAACTTGAGGGCATTCCCTAAGAGGTTGGTGAGAATCTGGCGTAGACGTACCGGATCTCCCAAGAGGTGACTGGGAATAGCTGGATCGACAAAACAGAAGAATTCTAGTTTTTTGTTCTCTGCTTGTTCGGCCAAAAGCTCAACGACTTCTTCAACCGTTCGACGCAGATCGAAGGCAATGTTTTCGAGGTCGAGTTTGCCGGCTTCAATTTTTGAAAGGTCGAGAATCCGATTGATGATCGAGAGGAGAATATCCCCCGAGTTTTGAATCAGCTGGGCAAACGCTTTTTGTTCTGGGTTGAGGGGGGTATCGAGCAAAAGACCAGCCATTCCCAAGATCCCATTCATCGGCGTGCGGATCTCGTGGCTCATGCTCGCTAAGAAAGCACCCTTCGCACTATTCGCATCTTTCAACTCAAGGTTGAGTTGCTGGAGTTCAATGGTGCGCTCCTGAACTTTTTCTTCCAACTGTCGATTGAGACTTCTTTGCGTTTGCAGTTCTCGATTTTGCTTGGTCGTGCGGAAGTTTCCGTACACTGCTCCACCCAAAATAAACATGGCAGCGGAGATACAGTAAGCCCAGGCTGACTTCCACCAAGGTGGAGCAATCGTGATCAAAAGACGAAGGCCCGAATGGCTCCAAACACCATCACTATTCGCCGCTCGTACCAACAAGGTGTAAGTGCCTGGATCGAGGTTTGTATACTTCAGTTCGCGCTTGTTGCCTGCATTGACCCACTCGTGATCGAAGCCAACAAGCTTATATGCGTAGGTATTCTTGTGAGGTGCAACATAGTCGATCGCAGCAAACTCGAAGGACAATACAGAATCTTGGTAAGAAAGCCGCAAATCTTCTAGATCTGAAATCGGCACGTCCATGTGAACATGGTTGCCAAACTTTTTAAAATCTGTCAGCGCAACGGTGGGAGGTTGGCGATTAGCCTGAAGTTTTTCAGGATAAAAAGCATTAAAACCCTGGATTCCACCAAAAAACAGCTCGCCACTTTTGCTTCGAAAAGCAGCGCCGTTATTAAACTCGGTACTCTGGAGACCATCATCCCCATCAAAGCTCTGGGCATTTCCTGTGGCTGGGTCGAAACGGGTTAGACCAAAGTTCGTGGTGATCCACAGTTGACCCTTTGTACCTGGGAGGATGCCATCGATCACTTCATTCGGCAAGCCTGTAGTAATCCCATAGTGCTCACATTTCCTCACTTGTCCATCACAGCGGTTCAGACCCGCACTCGTTCCCACCCACAACGTACCGGAGGCATCTGCGTAAAGCGACTGAATACTGCTGTCACTTAAACTCCCAGGATCACTATCGCTGTGGAGGGCGTGGCGAAATGTTCCAGTTTTGGGGTCGAAATGGTTCAACCCTGCCTGTGTGCCAACCCACAATCCACGAGAAGCATCTCCTAAGATGACCTGGACATTGTCATCGCTGAGACTCGCCTGATTACTGTCGCTGTGTGCATGATGGTCAAACGTTCTAGAAACTGGATCGAACTGATCTAGCCCACCACCAAAAGTCCCTACCCACAAAGTCCCGCGACGATCCTCATAGAGCGCGCGAACATTGTCGTTTGCCAAACTACGGGGATTTTTACGGTCGTTGCGGTAGTGAATAAATCCACTTGTTTTCGGATCAAAGCGCTCCAGCCCGCCACCCAAGGTACCAACCCAAACCTGTCCAAGATGATCCACATAAATCGAGCGCACATCGTCACTAGATAGACTATTGGGCTTGAGCGGATCGTGGTGAAAATGCAGCTTCTCCCCTGTGTTGCGATTTAAACGATACAGCCCACCACCGAGGGAACCTGCCCAGAGTTGGCCTTTGCTATCTTCAAAAAGAGCGTGAACCTGGGTGCTACCCGTTTGACGGTCTGCATTCAACTGGTAGGGTGTGAATTTCTCAGTCTTGTTGGCGTACTGGTTTAGGCCACCACCATTGGTACCCAGCCATAGAACGCCTGAACGGTCTTCAAATACGGTGTAAATAGTATCTTCGGAGAGACTTTTAGGGTCAGAAGCATCGTGTTGAAAACGCAGAAACTTTCCGGTGCGGCGATCTAACTGGTTTAGCCCGCCGCCATTGGTGCCAATCCAAAGCGTGCCATTACTGTCTTCGAAAATGCTATGGATCTGGTCAAAGCTTAAACTTTGAGGATTCTTTGGGTCATTGACATAGTGCTGAAATTTTACGGTTTTGGGATCTAGGCGATTCACGCCCAGCCCTGTACCGAGCCAGAGTATCCCTTGACGGTCTTCAAAAATAGTCCGTATCCGATTGTCACTGAGGCTATTTACATCGCTCTCGTTGTGACGATAGTGAGAAAACTGATTGGTCTTCGGATCGTAGCGATCAAGACCACTACGGGTTCCCACCCACAATTGGCCTGATCGATCCTCGTAGAGTTTGTAGACAATATCGCTGCTCAGACTTCCTAAATATTTATCGTTGTGACGGTAGTGAGAGAACTGATGCGCCTTTGGATCGTAGCGATCAAGACCACCACCATCTGTAGCAATCCAAAGAATATCTTGACGATCGACGTAAACAGAGCGAATTTGATCGTTACTGAGACTGTTTGGATTTTTTGGGCTATTGCGAAAATGTACGAAACCTTCACGCCTGCGGTCTAAAAGATCCAAGCCACCGCCGTAGGTACCAACCCAGAGATTGCCATTTTTATCTTCATCGAGGGAAGTAATGACGCTTCCAGAAAGTGCCGCAGAACTTCCACTATGGCGTCTATAAACTTTAAATTCATAGCCGTCGTAGCGATTAAGCCCCTCTTCTGTACCAAACCAAAGAAAACCGCTGTGATCTTGGTAGATGGAAAGAACTGTACTGTTAGATAGCCCTTCTTCCAAAGACAAGTGCTTAAATCGGTTATCGATGAAGAGGGCTGGCTCTGCAAAAGATAACGAGGCATGAAAAAAAATGGAGATGAACGACGCCATGCCAAGCCAAAAGCCAAAAGTAACAGAACTCTTTAGGCGATTTTTTTCCGTGGCTTGGTATGGCATATTTCAAATCCAAAAGGTAGAAGAGAGTCAGTTAAGCTAAAAAACCCAAACAGTCAAGCTACAAAATCGGAAGTCCAAAGGATTTGAAATTGCTGCCATTGGTCGTTATTTAGGTTGTACTCGCGAGGCATTTTGGTAAGACGTGGCGTTCAAATTCCTAAATACTGGCCTAGTAAATGAACGGACTTCCAAAAGTCTTGAAGCTCCCATTGTTTGTACTAGTCGTCGTCGTTGATACAGGCGTAGATGATGCGGAACTTGTACCGTAGATAGCATCCAGACTCATCTGTCTCGTGTCGCCAGAAACTCCATTGATCCCAGAAGTTGGATTCGGATTCCATTCCAGTTCAATAGCAGCTAGTCCAGCAATAATCGGTGCCGAAAAAGAGGTTCCAGTGGCCAATGCTTGTGCTGTGTTACTACCTATATAGGCTGAATAGATACTCACACCAGGGATATAGTAATCTACACCAGCGCCATAGTTCGAAAAACCAGCCCTAAATTGATTCTGGTCACTCGCTCCAATGGTCAGCGCTGCGGTGACTCGTGCTGGAGAAACAGTGGATACATCGACGTTACTGTTTCCTGCCGCGACCACATAAATCAACCCACCGGAATTGATTGAACTCGTGACAGCACTATCGACGGAAGTATTTGCAGCACCACCAAAGCTGAGGTTAACCACAGCTGGGCGTACACCATTGGTAGTAATCCAGTTGATCCCTGCGATGATATTCGAGGTACTGCCATTGCCAGTGCAGTCGAGGACTCGCACAGACCTTAAATTGACTTGCTTGGCAACTCCGTACTTATTTCCACCGATCAAGGCCGCGACAAAGGTTCCATGCCCATTGCAATCCGTATTGCCATTGCTGTCACTAATTGCATTGTAGACAGAAGCAGCTCGGCCTTGAAACTCGGAATGGGTTGTGAGGATACCTGTATCAACGACATAAGCTGTGATATTTTTGCCTGTTCCAGTGATAGAGAAGGTTCCATCTAGCCCTGTGTAACCTTCAGCCATACGATCCACGTGCCAGGGAGCCATTGACTGAGTGACGCACTTAGGATAATGTCCATCGGAAGCGGCTTTAGTATTGCAGTCCGTGATAGCCGTCTGGTTACCAGACATCAACGCATCTTCTTCGACATATTTGACGCGCGCGTCTTGACTAAGCTCCTGAGCTTCACTTTCGCCTAGACGAATGGCAAAGCCATTGAGCACTTTTCCGTACATTTGTAGAATATTGCGATTGCGGCGCTGGTAATCACTCGCAATTTGACGGACTTCTTTCCAGGTCACATCATCGTTAAAGACAACTATGTACTGATTTGGGATAGCATTGCGGATACGCTGAAACCTTGAAGAATCCGTTTGAGCTTCTTCCATAACATTGGGCTGGGCAGCTTCTTGTGCAAAAGCAGGAGCCCCAATTAAAACAGTAGCAGAAATAGCCAAATCTATCGTCCAGGAGCGCTTCATGCTCATCATCGAACCTCAAGATGGGGGGTGAAAAATGATCAAAGGTTTTTAATTTAGAAGTTGAGAGGCTGTACTAAAAACTCGCTGTCTACTTCGTAATATCTAAGTAGATTGCATCCGAATCCGTGGGTGTACTTATGAGTATTCTAAGTAACTACCTCAATAATAAGTATGAAGTTCTTATCAAGAAAGCATGAACTCAGAGTAATTACGTACGCATACACATACACAACTCCAAAAAACGGGTCACTCTCGCATTGAGGGTGACCCGTTTTGGGATGGAATGCGAAGCACGAATTGCTTATTTGATGAGGTCGAAGATGCTGAACAGGGGCAAGTACATGGCCAAGATGACCGACCCAACCATACCCCCCAAGAAGACGATCATGATTGGCTCTAGGAGGCTTGTCAGAGACTTCACCGCTTGCTCAACTTCGAGTTCATAGAAGTCTGCGACTTTCATCAACATCGTGTCGAGTTCCCCGGCCTCCTCACCAACACTGATCATTTGAACAGCCATGGGCGGGAAGCATTTTTCTTTCTGCAGGGTTGGACTAATCATGCCCCCCTCCCGAATCACTCGGCGGGCTTCATCGACTGCTTGAGAAATAACTTGGTTGCCTGCGGTGTCGCGGACAATCTCAAGGGAAGTCAAAATCGGTACGCCAGAGCGGGTAAGGGCACCAAAAGTACGACAGAAGCGGGCAACAGCCGCTTTTTGAATCAAGTCGCCAAACAAAGGCAATTTAAGTTGCAAGCGGTCAATATTCAAACGGCCTACCGGAGTCGCGTAAACGGACTTATAGGCAAACGCGATACCTGCGCCACCCCCGATTATCGCTACCCAACCAAAGGGATTTTGCAGGAAGTCGCTGATCACGAGCATCGCTTGGGTGAAAGCAGGCAGCTCGCCACCTAACTGCTTGAAGATATTTTTGAAGACGGGCAAGATAAACGTGACCATTGCCAGGAAGATACCCGTCGCCAACACCAAGACTGTCGTTGGATAGGCCAAGGCAGACTTAATTTGGCGCTGTAAACGATCTTGATCTTCCAGCAACTTGGAAAGCCGCTCAAGAACTTCATCGAGCACACCACCAACTTCCCCAGCCTGAATCATCGCCACAAACAAGTTATCGAAGGCTTGGGGGAACTTACGCATCGAGTCCGCTAGACCTGTCCCCTGCTGCACGTCGAAGCCAACTTGGGTCAAGTACTTCTTCATCTTGATGTTCGTGGCCTGGTCTTCAAGAACGCTCAAGGAGCGCACTAAAGAGACACCTGCATTGATCAATGCGGACAACTGACGTGCAAAGACCGATTTGTCGCGGATCTTGATGGAGGTCGTTGCCATCTGGAGCGCATCAAAAGAGAACAAGCTGCTGATGTCCGAGCTTTTCACCTCGGCAATTTCTAGCACATACATGCCCTGCTCCCGTAGGCGGGTGCGTAGATCTGTAGCATTGCTAGCCTCAGTGGTCTGCTCGATGGCCGAGCCACGAAAATCCCGAACGCGGTACTTGAATTTAGGCATGGCGATCTGTCACAAAGGTTCCGTAGTTAACAAAGTGCCCGGTAGATAGGCGATTCTACCGCTGGGGTGGGCGTTGGGGGGTGCCCGTCTGCGAGGTCGGACGCTGGTTAGGCGCACCGCCGATCATGCGAATAAACTCTTCAGGGCGCGAAGTTTTCATCATCGCATTCTCGAAGCTAATTGCTCCGGACTGATAGAGATCCCGCAAACTCGATTCAAGCGTCTTCATACCCAAGTTTGCTCCGGTCTGAATCGCCGAGTAGATTTGGGAGGTTTTGCCTTCGCGAATCAGGTTCGAGATCGCTGGGTTGACGATCATGATCTCTTGAGCAAGGACTCGGGACTTGACCCCTTTGCCTGCATTCATGCGGGCGATCAACGTCTGGGCAAAGACAGCGACGAGGGAGTTGGACAACTGAACGCGAATTTGCATCTGTTGACCCGGTGGGAAGACATCCACCATCCGGTCTACGGTTTGAGCGGCTGAAGCAGTGTGCAAAGTAGCAAATACCAAGTGACCTGTTTCAGCAGCGGAGATCGCCAACTGAATCGTCTCCAAATCTCGCATTTCTCCAACGAGGATGACGTCTGGATCTTCCCGCAGTGCAGACTTCAGGGCATTGGCGAAACTTTTGGTATCTTCACCGAGCTGGCGCTGGTTGATAAAAGATTTTTTCGGAATAAACAGATACTCAATGGGGTCTTCAACAGTGAGGATATGTTCGGCGCGGCTGATATTGATGTAGTCTATGAGCGAGGCGAGAGTCGTCGTCTTCCCAGAACCAGTGGGACCTGTGACCAGCACCAGTCCCCGTGGCTTGTCGGCGATCTCCCGCATAATCGGTGGCAAACCAAGATCTTCGATGGCTGGAATTTTCGAACTGAGGGCACGCAGGGCAGCAGCGTAGGTACCTTTGTCCTTGTAGACATTCACCCGGAAGCGACCCATTCCGGCGATCCCGTAGGAGCAGTCAAGCTCCCAGTTTTGCTCTAAATTCTTGCGTTGCGTATTATTAAGCATCGCAAAGATGATCTTTTGGGTGTCCTCTGGGGAGAGTGGCTCATCACCGACATAGCGCAACTTGCCCCCAGCCCGAATACACGGTGGTAATCCTGCGGCAATATGCAGGTCCGAACCCGCCCAATCAATGACGTTTTGCATCAACTCTTCGATGGTCAGATTCGTGGCCATGATCGATCCTCAGAAAATTATTCGACGCGGGGAGTGGTGCAATAGGGACAGTCTAGCCATTCTGGTTGAAGTTGTGCCCCACAACCGTTGCAGACTAACACCCGACTGCGCTTAGACGTTTCTAAGCCCGTATCGGAAAGGGTGACACGTTCCACCTCTTCGAGACTGGTCATGCCTTGGCGAACCAGTTGGATCGAGTAGGTGAGTAGGGTGCTCATCCCCTCTTCGACGGCTGTTTCGCGGATCAGTTCCGTCGATGCTTCTCGGTTGATCAAACCACGCAGATTTTCACTGAGGCGCATCACCTCGTAGACACCGATGCGGCCTTTGTAGCCAACTCCACCGCAGGTCGAACAGATCGGTTCGTTGTTCTTGCGGCGCTCCTCCACCTGCTGAGGTGTAATCGTATTCGCTTTGAAAAACACCACTTCGTCTTCGCGAGCAGAGACAAGACCAAATTGGCGCAGGCGCTCTGGAGAAGGAGTGTGCGGAATTTTGCACTCTTGACAGACTTTACGCATCAACCGCTGGGCAAGCACACCGATCAGCGAACTGGAGATCATGAACGGCTCAACGCCCATTTCACTGAGTCGTGCAATCGCACCCGCCGCATCGTTCGTGTGCAAGGTCGTTAGTACCAAGTGTCCCGTTAGAGCTGCCTCGACAGAGGTTTTGGCTGTTTCTAAGTCGCGGGTTTCCCCCACCAGCATGATGTCTGGATCCTGGCGCAAGAAGGCACGCAGAATACGAGCGAAATCCATGCCTTTTTCGCGAATAACTTGAACCTGGGTAATCCCCGGCAATGTATATTCGATCGGATCTTCAGCGGTCGTAATATTAATGCCTGGTTCGTTGCGCTCGGCGAGAGCTGAATAGAGCGTCGTCGTCTTCCCTGAACCCGTTGGACCTGTGACCAAGATCAAACCGTAGGGGCGGTTGACCATTTCCCGGACAGTATCCAAAGTGTTCTTGTCGGTAATCAGCTTATCGAGACCGAGTTTGGTCGATGAGTTGTCGAGCAACCGTAAAACAATCTTCTCGCCATAGCGACTCGGGAGCGAGCTGACCCGAAAGTCGATGGCACGCCCGTCGTACTGGCGGCGAATACGGCCATCTTGGGGCAAACGGCGTTCCGAAATGTCCAACTCAGACATAATCTTGAAGCGAGAAATCAAAGCCGGAATAATCTGCTTGGGAAGACGGTCAAAGGACTCCCGCAACACCCCGTCTTTGCGAAACCGGATCCGCAAAAAGTCTTCTTGCGGCTCGATATGAATGTCAGATGCGCCCTGCTCAATGGCACGCACCAAAATTTTGTTGGAAAGCTTGATGATCGGGGCATCCTCAGCAGCCTGGGACAACTGCCCCAAGTCCATTTCCCCTTCGTTATCAGAAACTTCTTCGAGGGAGCCAATAAAGTCATCGAATTCTTGGGCAAAGGCTTCTTCAGCGGGCGCTGCTCCCGATCCGACTTGATTGTCCATATAACCGGACAACAGTTGCTGATAGTCCTCAGGGGTAATCACGATCCGCTGAAGAACTAGGCCACGGGCACGGAGGCGGCGGTTGAGATCGTCGAGAGCCTCTAGATCCTCTGGATCTACCATGGCAACGATGGTTGCGTTGGCTTCTTGTCGAACCGGAACCAACTGATAGCGCGTACAAACTTCTAAAGGCACCAAATCGTCGATCAGCTTTGCCACTAAGACCGGATCGACAACGTTATTATCCGGGTCAAAAGATTGCACCCCAAACAGAATTTTGAGTTCAAAAAGCTGTTGAGATTTGAACTGCCTGAGCATCTCCGGGGCAATCTTACCGTGGGTCATCTGGGAAAGAATATCGACAAGCGATCGCCCTGTGCGGCGGTTCTCTTCGAGCGCCTGCTGGAGTTGCATCTCCGTGACTAAGCCAACTTTGACGAGCCGCTCGCCAAAGGGAAAAAGTGTTTTACGGGATACGAGTGCCCGACGGGACATACCTGAACCTATAGTCATCCTGTTCTCAACTGGATACACCTTCGACTGCAATCGTACCCATTTCACTCTTTAAAAATGCCGCCGTACGGGAATTTACGGGCAATCGTTTTCTACTGGCGCATTCTGCGTAGTATTACTGTCTGGCACTCAGGATGTATACGGTTTTTTGAGAAAGCTTCATCGCAAATTCATATTGGCTATTCAGGAATCTGTAGGATGCAATTGTGAACCCCCAAAGGAATCTCCGGATGTCTGCACCTTCGATGGAACTAAGCTCTCTGGAACTGCTCTGTGCTTATCGCCAATCGCCAAGCACTCTGGTACGCAATGCCCTAGTCCGCAAAAACATGGGACTCGTCCATAAGATTGCCCATCAGATCGGTAGCCAGTGCCGCGAACCCTACGAAGATCTTGCCCAAGTCGGAGCGATTGGCCTCATCCGCGCTATCGAACGCTTCGAGCCAAGTCGTGGCCATTCGTTTAGCTCCTTTGCGATGCCCTACATTCGGGGCGAAATTCAACACTATTTGCGCGATCGTGGCCATGTAGTACGCCTGCCAAGACGCTGGATGGAACTTGACTGCAAGGGTCGCCGATTGATTCAAGAACTCACCCAGAGCCAAGGTCACGCCCCTAGCGAGCAACACATCGCGGATCTGCTCGAAATCTCCCTCGAAGAGTGGCATGAAGTCCGTCTTGCCCGTAGCAACCGCACTGCCATCAGTCTCGATGCCCCAGTGGGTAGCACAGAGGACGCATCTTGCCTCGGTGAGATGATTGCTGACCAGCCTTACCAGAGTTTTTGTCTTGCTGAAGAAGATCGCATTCGCGTTCGTCAAGCCCTCAGTCAGCTGGAAGAAACAACCCGAGACATTATTGAATCTGTGTTTTTCCAAGACCTTACCCAGACGGAAACCGCTCAGCGGATGGGACTCTCGCCGATGACCGTATCCCGACGCATCAAAAAAGGGGTACGTCAAATGTGGGTTCTGCTCAATACCAGGCTCTAATCGAAAGTTTTCAAGAACCGTTTCTTTTTGTAAACCCTCTCTAGTTCACCTAGAGGGGGTTTTATTTGTGATCCCAAAAAATCGATTATGAGAAAGTGATTCCTTGGGGATCAACTCAAAGTACGAAGAGAAGCCACCGTAGTGTTTGCTTATCGTGGGCGGGGATCGCTCTTGGAGAGCGAAATTCTTCTTTTTCCTTTATCACTATCTACAGGCTCTTTAAGTGTTAAAAGAAACAAAAGTGTACAATGACGTTTACAACAACCTGATATACTAAACAAAAGTCATCAAAAGTTATAATTAGGTGGGTGGGCGCGTGGATAACCGCAAAGAGAAAATTCTGGTTGTGGACGACGAAGCCAGCATCCGGCGCATCCTGGAGACACGGCTATCTATGATTGGCTACGATGTCGTCACTGCGGCAGATGGCGAAGAGGCAATTGAGGTGTTCAACCGTGAACATCCGGACCTTGTTGTCCTTGACGTGATGATGCCCAAACTAGACGGCTACGGCGTCTGCCAAGAGTTGCGCAAGGACTCGGACGTTCCAATCATCATGCTGACGGCTCTTGGCGACGTGGCAGATCGGATTACAGGACTCGAACTTGGTGCAGACGACTACGTTGTCAAACCTTTTTCTCCCAAAGAATTAGAAGCGCGCATTCGTTCAGTGCTTCGCCGCGTAGACCGTGGAACAGCGAGTGGCATTCCAAGCTCTGGTGTCATCCAAGTCAGCGACATCAAAATCGATACCAACAAGCGCCAAGTCTACAAGCGCAGCGAGCGCATCCGCCTCACCGGGATGGAATTTTCACTCCTCGAACTCCTAGTTAGCCGCTCTGGAGAGCCTTTTTCACGTTCTGAGATTCTGCAAGAGGTCTGGGGCTACACTCCCGAGCGGCACGTCGATACACGAGTCGTCGATGTGCATATCAGCCGTCTACGCTCAAAGCTAGAAGATGACCCCTCCAATCCGGAGCTGATTTTGACAGCACGGGGTACCGGTTATCTTTTCCAGCGCATCACAGAACCAAAAGAATAGTTCAAAGGTCATCTTCGCCCCTTTCCCCTTTTCTCATCTTGAGAAGAGGGATTTTTAATGCATATTTTTATCATCGAAGAACCTACATACCTAAAAAGGCATATATGTATAGACTCTCTCCCGGTTCAGGGTGCTGATGTTTCTTCGTCCTCTACGCTAGGCAATTCCTTCCCGTAGTTACCTTCTAGACCGCTGTAGCGCGACTGCCACTGTCCCTGACTCGTGCCATAGATACTGTACGTCCAACGCTCAAAGTGCGTCTCGCGCACGACAATTTCTTCGTTACCATCACCATTTACATCTGCAATCGCCAAGGGGCCATACTGGGTTGCGTTTTGAGGTGATCCTAGACTGATTTGATTCAAGCGTGGTTGCCAGGTCGTTTGCCCTTTATCCGTAACCGATTCAGCCACCAAAAGCAAATTCACAATTTGACGGACTGTGGCACCATTTTGCTTCGCACTAAATACTTTTCGGTAAAGAGCTACCACTGCGTCCGGTTTTCCAGGAACGACTGCCGACCCCACCCAAATCCGTGGTACACCAGCACTCACCTTCGCAGGCAGTCCAGCCTTCTCGAAAGCCGCTTTAGCGAGATCATCGACACTACTCAACACCTCAACAGCAATCGGTTTATGGGCAATTTCTTTTAGCGGTTGATCGCTCACGAGTACCAAATCCAGATCCGAAAGCGGCAAAAGACTCTGTTCTGTTTTGATTGGGGCTTCGAGGCTGCCGTAGAGTGAAGGAATTTTTTCAGGGATCAAAGCAGTCAGGCTTCCCAAAGGCTGACCCAGTCTCCAAACAGAGTAAGGACGATTCTTAAAGTAATTTTGGGCAAAAATATTGTATTCAGTTTCCGAAGGAATGGGCGGGTTACGAAACTGATCCCCCCGTACCTGGGTGACAAAATCGAGCACAGGTGAGAGGACAATATTGCCGCGCTCATCGAGCAAAGAACGCTCCTGAAGGGTAAAAAGTACACTCGGAGCCGCACTCACAGCACCTATGCAGCTCAACCACAGTCCAATTCCCAATAGCCAACTACGCACCAGCATTCCCCGAAGTATCGAAGCCAAGCTAACACTGTTTGCCTGTGGGAAACCTGTGGAAAAGCCCTCGACACCCTGTGGAGAAACTGCCGAGTTATCCACTAAGTATTTATACCCTGTGGATAAGTCCGTGTTTCTCCACAGGGTATTCCACAATGGTTGAGAGGCGGGATCGCTTGTGACCAGCGGATCTAGGGGGGGTTTTCAACATTTCCCCAGGCTCTACTACTACTAGATCTGTATTTTAAATAGATAAATAGAAGAAGACACCTGGGGATAAAACTCCTAGGTATGCTGTAATCAGTCTTCCCAAACTGGACTGAGACACTAACTGTGCTATACTCTCGTCTACCGCAAAGTCTTGGTAGTTGCTGTGAAAATCACTTGTGCGCAGTCTGTGCTCAACCAAAATCTCTCCTTGGTGAACCGGGTAGTGCCTGCGCGCCCTCCACAGCCAATTTTGAAAAATATTTTGCTAGAAGCAGACGCGGAGTCAGGCAGTGTGACTCTGACTGGATTTGATCTCGATTTGGGCATTGAAACCCGTTTTCCAGCGCTCATCGACCGCTCAGGCCGGATTGCTCTGCCGTCACGGTTGTTGGGGGATATTATTTCCCGCTTGCCCAACGAAGAATTAACCATCGAAGTGGGGGCGGACGAGGGGATCAGCCTGGAGTGCGGCAGCAGCAGCTACCAGATTCAGGGCACCAACGCCGATGAATTTCCCCACCTCCCAGAGATTGCTCCTGAGCACTCCCATATCTTGCCTGTGAGCGAGCTGCTCGGCGGCATTCAACGGACTGTTTTTGCGGCTTCAGGCGATGAAAATAAGCTAATTCTCAACGGTGTCTCGATCCGCACCCTGAGTGGTGGCATGGAGTTTGTGGCGACTGATGGTCATCGGCTTTGCTTCTTGCGCACGGACACGACAGGCGAACAAAAACTAGAAGCCGTTGTGCCAACGCGCTCCCTACGAGAACTCGAAAAAATGCTCGCTTCTCAATCCACCGAGGAAGTCGAGGTCAACTTTGACGATAAGCAGATGGTCTTTCAATTTCCGAACCAATGCTTAACGACGCGCTTGCTCAACGGTCGCTACCCGGACTATCACCAACTGCTACCCAAAGAGTTCGTGAACGTTGCAGACATCGACCGTAAGCAGTTTATAAGCTCATTGGAGCGCATTGCCGTCCTTGCAGACCAGAAGAATCACATCATCCGGCTCGACCTCGATACAAAGACCTCCACAGCGGTGATCTCCGTTGAAGCCAGTGACGTGGGACGGGGCAAAGAAAGCCTGGGGATTCAGTACATGGGCAAGGATATGTCCGTCGCTTTCAATGTGCGCTACTTGCTGGAGGGACTGAAATCCATGGATGCAACAGATATTTCTTTTTGCCTGAACGGCTCCTTGAACCCCGCAGTCGTAAAGCCTGTGGGACAAGGAGATTTTCGCTATTTGATCATGCCTGTCAGTATTCGCGATTAAGTATTAAACAGGAAATGCATAACATCACCGTCTTTGACGATGTACTCTTTGCCTTCTGCCCGTAGCCAGCCTTTGTCGCGAGCCGCGCTATTGGAGCCAGCGGTAACAAGATCTTTGTAAGCGACTGTTTGGGCACGGATGAAGCCCCGCTCAAAGTCTGTGTGGATGGTACCAGCCGCACCGGGTGCTGTCGTGCCTTTGATAATTGTCCATGCACGCACTTCTTTCTCGCCAGCGGTGAAGAAAGTGACCAGACCCAGCAGTTCGTAAGTTGCCTGAATCATGCGCTGAATCCCAGAATCCGTCACGCCCAACTCCGAGAGATAAGCTTGGCGTTCTTCTTTATCGAGTTCGGCCAATTCTGCTTCCAATTGGGCACAGATCACCACCATCTGGGCGTTCTCTTCCTTGGCCAGTGCCTCTACTTGCTGGGTATAGGCGTTACCTGTTGAGAGTTCTGCATCGCTGACGTTGGCAGCGTAGATCACCGGTTTGAGGGTGAGTAACTCCAATGCGGCAATCGTGGTGAGTTCCTCGTCGTTGAGTCCGGCAGCACGGGCAGGTTTACCCTCGTTGAGTACTGCTTCGAGTTTCGTCAGGGTATCAATTTCAAGGGCGTACTGCTCTTTGGCAACTTTTGACTGTTTAGAAATTTTTTGAAGACGCTTATCGACCTGACCCAAGTCAGAAAGGGCGAGTTCTAAATTAATCGTCGAGATATCCCGTACAGGATCCACAGAGCCGTCGACGTGCACAATATCGCCATTCTCAAAGCAGCGGACAACATGAACAATCGCATCGACTTGGCGAATATGGGCGAGAAATTGGTTGCCCAGTCCTTCACCTTGGCTTGCCCCACGCACCAGACCAGCAATGTCTACATATTCGATTCGTGTCGGGATAATCGTTCGGCTTGAAACGATGCGAGCGAGGACATCAAGGCGTTCGTCAGGCACCGATACAATGCCGGTATTCGGTTCGATCGTACAAAACGGAAAGTTAGCAGCCTCTGCTTGGGCAGCTTCAACGAGGGCATTAAAAAGCGTAGACTTGCCGACATTCGGTAGTCCGACGATTCCGGTCTTAAGCATGAAAATGGTCTAGAGAGCGATCCTATTTTAGCTGTTTCTCAGTCTGCCCTGAGTAGGAGATAGGAAAAATTGGTTCGCTCCCCACAAAATAAGTGATAAAGTTTTGAAGCCTTTCGCAACGTAGAGGGAGTCTTGTGGGTTTAAAGGATTACTGGCGTATTTTGCTACGGCATAGGGTCTATGTAATTGCTACTTTTATTGTGGTGTTCGCGAGTATTGCTCTGTGGACATTTGCGCAAACGCCTGTATACGAAGCACAAGGTCGTCTTCTCTTTAAGCAAAAACAAACCGCTATTAGCGCATCAGGTGCCGCTTCGCGTAGTTCAGGTCAGCTCGATTCTGTCGCTTTTGGCAGCCCCCTAGATACGCAAGCAGAAATTATTCGCTCTCGGTCAGTGGTCGAAACGATTATCAAGCGCCTTGGACTCAAAGACCCCGCCAACCCAAAAGATTTGATCGACCCGGATGATTTTCTGAAGTTGCTCAAAGTGGAAGCGCTACGCCGTACTGACTTCCTAACTATCAAGTACCGCGACTCCGACCCACGCCTTGCCGCCCAAGTCGTCAATGCGCTTGCCCAAGAATACATGGTTCGCAATGTGCTCGACAATCGCTCAGAAGCAGCGTCTATCCGCAAGTTTGTTGAAGTACAGCTGCCCGCCATGGAAAAGCAACTGCGCGCAGCAGAACATAAATTGCGCCTTTTTAAAGAAAAATATGGCAGCATTATCCTTCGAGAGGAGCAAGCCACTGCTATTAGGGTTCTGGCTGATTTCAAGAGCCAGCAAGCGCAAGCGCAGATCAGCTTAGAGGCATCCGAGAGTCACACTAAGGCGCTGGCAGATCGCGTCGGCATGTCAGAAAAAGATGCAATGATTGCTGGCGCACTGATGAAGACTGACGGTATCAAGGATCTGCGCAAAGACCTTTTGGATGTGGAATCGAGGCTGGCGGTTCTGCGCTCCCAGTATCAAGACAGCTACCCTGAGGTCAGTCAAATGATCCGCAAGCGCGCTGCGCTGCGCAGTGTGCTGCAAGGGCAAGTCAATCGCTTTTTCCAAAATGGGCAGTCCCAGTCTTCTTTGCTCGATTCCACTGTGGCTGGTGGCGCAGAGGTGGTTGGCCAGCAGCCACAAGATAACTTTCCGCGCATCGACGCAGTCCGCCAAGAACTGATTCGTGACTTTGTTTTTGCCAAAGTTGAGGAACTCACGGCCCGAACACGCTTAGAAGCTCTCAACACAGTCACCCAAGGATACGCCAACCGCGTCGCAGACCTGCCGCGACTTGAAGAAGCCCAAACCCAGCTAGAACGGAGCGTTGCCGCGACTCAGGAAGCCTACGGTCTGTTGGATCGCAAGTACTACGAGACGCGCATCATCGAAGCACAAAATATCGGCAACGCAGAACTGATCGACCAAGCAATTGCTCCAATCGAACCAATCTGGCCGCGCAAAACCTTAAGTCTGGCTATCGGTGCAGTCCTCGCATTTATTTTGGGGGCAGCGGTTGCCTTTGTCCGAGAATTCACAAACGACTCCATTCAGACTGTCGAAGATGCCCAAGAGGTGCTTGGTTTGCCGGTTCTTGGCACGATCCCAGACTTCAGTGATCAAGAAAATACCATTCCGATTGCTTTACAAGATCCGCTTTCGCCTGTCAGTGAGGCATACCGCTCATTGCGCACGAATATCAAGTTTTTGAGTACCGAGAAACCTATTCAAGTCATCGTCGTCTGTAGTGCAGTTCCTCAAGAAGGCAAATCGACGACGAGTTCCAACCTAGCCGCAGTCAGTGCTCAGTCCGGTGTCCGCGTGTTGATCATCGACGCAGATTTACGCAAACCTCGCCAGCATCGCATTTGGAATATGACCAATGGCCGGGGACTCACCAGTGGTTTGGTCGGCGAAGGTGAGTGGCAGCAACATGTCCAATCCACCAGCCAAGATAATCTTTCCATTCTCACAAGTGGTCCACTGCCGCCCAATCCTGTTGCTCTCCTTGAATCAAAAAAGATGGCTGCCCTTGTGGAAGAAGCTCGCCAGCACTTCGACTTGGTGGTAATCGATGCACCGCCCCTCACTGCTGCAACCGATGGTTTAGTACTCAGTAGTCTCTGTGATGGCTTATTGCTCATCGTCAGACCCAATATTGCCAACAAACGTGTACTTGCTAAAATCAAGCAGGACTTCAAGCAGTCGCGCATCAAAGTACTTGGTCAAGTTGTGAATGGAGTGATTGCGGCCAACGAAGGCTTCAGTTACTATCTGTACAACAATCGCTACACCAGCGAAGAAAGCCCAGTGAATGGCAATGGCAAGGCCCCAGCAGACAGCAAATGGTTTAAAAAGTCTGCCAAGGAGCGCTCCTAACCCAACTTATGATTGCAGTAAACGGGCGTTATCTACTCAAAACGAGAATTTCAGGGGTTGAACGGTATGCGCAGGAAGTGATAAAGAGGATAGGAGAGACTTTGCCTCTCACACTATTGACACCTAAGAAACGTTCGACAGCCTATGAACATTTTTGGGAGCAATGCCTTCTGCCTTTATCTCTCAAAGATCGGCCATTGCTTTTCAATCCTTGTAATCTCGCTCCAGTTCTTTACAGTCGGAATGTTGTTGTTCTCCACGACATTATCCCGCTTGTCTATCCCGAGTTTTATAGTTTTGGTTTTCGTTCTTACTATGGGTTTCTGTTGCCGTTGATTGCTCAAAGAGCGATCCATATCGTGACGGTCTCTAAATTTTCAAAACAAGAAATAATCCGTTGTCTTGGAATTTGCGAAAAAAAGATTAGCGTTGTCTACTCTGGTGTGAGCCAACGCTTTCATCCTAACCAAGTGCTTCCACCAAAATATAACTTTGACCGCCCCTATATTCTTTACACAGGTTCTTTAGAACCACGAAAAGATGTTGGTACTTTGGTACGCGCTTTTGACTTCGCGCGAAAAAATGGGCACCTCCAGGATCATTGCTTGATTGTGGCTGGAAATCCTCATAAGAACTTTTCTCAATTAGACTTTTCACCTGAGAGTACTAATGATATCTTTTTCTTAGGCTACGTAGACGATCACGATTTGCCTGCATTGTACGCAAATGCTGAACTATTTGTTTATCCCTCGCTCTACGAAGGATTTGGTCTACCTGTGCTTGAAGCGATGGCCTCGGGGACTGTTCCACTTGTGTCTGACAGTTCTTCTTTGGTGGAAATCGTCCGCAGGAAAGATTTACGGTTTCCACCTGGAAATTATAAAATGCTTGCGCAAAGGATCTGTGACCTAATTGCAGATCCTCTAGCATATCAGCAATTGCGCCAGGAATGTCTGCAATTTTCCAGCCAATTTTCTTGGTCAGAAACAGCGAGAAATACTGCTAAAATTCTTACTGGTATTGTGTGAAATTAAGTCTAATGAAGGTTGCCATTGTCCATGATTATTTAAGCCAGTTTGGCGGGGCGGAACGTGTTGTCTCGGAGATGGCTCGGATCTTTCAAGATGCGCCGATCTACACGTCCATTTTTCATCCTGAAATGACTTGGCCAGAGATCAACCACTACCGAGTTTTCACCACTTGGCTTCAGAATGTACCGGGAAGTAAGCGCCACTTCAAACTGCTTTTGCCTCTCTATCCGATGGTTTTTGAGCAGATGCACTTCAAAAACTACGATGTGGTGATTTCTTCCTCTAGTTCTTTTGCTAAAGGAGTCAATGTTTGTCCAGAGGCAACGCACATTTGCTACTGCCACACACCAACTCGGTTTTTGTGGAGTTTCGAAGACTATCTCAGCCGTCAAGGTATTGGTACTTGGAGCCGCAATGTTTTGCGGCCCGTGATCAATGCTCTACAGCACTGGGATCTTTATGCTGCCCGTAAACCCGACTACTTTTTGGCGAATTCCTCTGTAGTCAAACAGCGGATTGCCAGAATTTATGGGCGGGATGCCCAAGTTATTCACCCACCGGTGAATGTGCACCGCTTCAAAGTTGCCCACAAAAGTGAAAATTTCTACTTAATTGTCTCCCGTCTGCTTTCCTATAAGCGCATCGATATTGCCGTTGAAGCCTTCAATCGCCTTGGTTTGCCATTGGTGATCGTCGGCGACGGCCCAGATCGCGCCTATTTAGAGCGGTTGGCAAAAAGTAATGTGACATTCACTGGCTATGTGAACGACACAAAGGTGCTTGATTATTTCTACCGCTGCCGTGCTTTTATTTTTCCGGGAGAAGAAGATTTTGGTATTGCCCCTCTTGAGGCGAACGCCTGCGGAAAACCAGTTATTGCCTACCGCGCTGGGGGTACCCTTGACACACTGATTGAAGGCGAGAGTGGATTGTTTTTTGATGAACAGGACGCTGAGTCTCTGCTTCAATCCGTGCAGTCCAGTCGAAAAATTTCCTGGGATCCTGGAAAAATTCGGCTGCACGCCGAATCTTTTTGTCCAGAAAATTTTCAGCAAAAAATGATAAATTTCGTAGATGAGGTTACGAGCAAAAAAGCGGCTATAGAGCTAAGGAGATAGCTCAAAGTCATTAGGAAAGCATAGTGTATATGACGGATTTCTACGATGGTTTATTTAGTGACTGGCGCAAAGGGACAACTAGGGCAAGCAGTTGTTGCCCTTCTCAAACAGCAGGGTAAACAGGTCTGTGCTTTTTCCCGCGATCAGCTCGATATTGGCGATTATGGGCAACTGGCTGAAGTTTTCGCCGAACATCAACCCAAAATCGTTTTCAATTGCGCCGCCTACACCCAGGTGGATCGTGCTGAGAGCGAATCAGAAATTGCCCACCGCGTCAACGCCCAAGGTCCAAAGTACCTAGCACAGTTGTGTACGCAATACGACGCATTCCTCTGTCATTTTTCAACGGACTACGTTTTTAACGGCAAAGCTTTTCTACCCTACGAAGAAAACGCAGTTCCTTCACCTCTCGGTGTTTACGGCCAAACCAAGCGCCAAGGAGAGGCCGCTGTCGAAATCTCCCAAGCGCGCTACGCAATTTTGCGCACGGCCTGGGTCTACGGCCTGGTCGGAAAGAATTTTGTGAAGACGATCCTGCGCCTAGCCCAAGAACGCGAAACCCTGCGCATCGTCGAAGACCAGATCGGCACACCAACTTGGACGGGAGATCTTGCTGAAGTCGCCCTCGCCCTTGCAGAAGGGCAAACCGAAAATGGCATTTACCACGTCACCAACAGTGGGGTCGCAAGTTGGTACGATTTTGCTGTAGCGATCTGCGAAGAGGCAACGCACCTCGGTTGGGATTTGCGCGTCAAGGAGATCATCTCGATCTCAACTGCCGAATATCCAACTCCCGCAGAGCGCCCTAGTTATTCCGTCCTCTCACGCCGTAAGGTTGAAGAGAAACTTGGACATAAAATGACCCATTGGCGGGTTGCTTTACGTCAAATGCTCAAAGCGTTGTGGGAGAGTGAACATTGAAACAGATCCTCGTCACGGGTGGAGCCGGGTTTATCGGCAGTAATTTTGTCCATTACTGGAGTCAAATTTACCCAGAAGACCGTCTTGTAGTGCTGGACAATCTCACCTACGCAGGAAATCTGGCTAACCTTGAGGCTCTGCAAACCAAAATTCGGTTTGTCCAAGGCAGTATCTGCGACACCGAACTTGTCGATCAACTTTTCGTCGAAGAAAACCTTGACACAGTCGTGCATTTTGCAGCTGAATCCCATGTTGATCGATCAATTCTTGGCCCTGGGTTGTTTGTGGAGACGAACATTCAAGGCACGTTCGTTTTACTAGAAGCTGCCCGAAAGCACTGGTTGCCTGCAAAGCAGGGGAAATTTTTACACGTTTCCACCGATGAAGTCTACGGCAGTTTGTCCCCTGAGGATCCGCCTTTTACCGAACAGACTCCCTACCAGCCCAACAGTCCCTACGCAGCTTCAAAAGCGGCCAGCGACCATCTTGTGCGGGCGTACTTCCATACCTATGGATTGCCTGTACTGACGACCAACTGTTCGAATAATTACGGCCCCTACCAATTTCCCGAAAAGCTGATCCCTTTGATGATCACCAATGCCTTGCTCGGTAAGCCTTTACCTATCTACGGTGATGGCCAAAATGTTCGAGACTGGCTGTACGTGGAAGATCACTGTCGTGGGATCGAAGCAGTATTGCTGCGGGGGCGACTTGGGGAGACCTACAACATCGGTTCTCGCAACGAACGCTCTAATCTTGAAACTGTACATTTGCTCTGCGACCTGCTCGCAAGGCAGATCCCAGACCGGGACTTCCATGGTTTGATCTCCTATGTCACCGATAGACCAGGCCATGACCGTCGTTACGCCATTGACCCAACCAAGATCGATGCAGAACTTGACTGGAGACCCCTCGAAAATTTTGAAACCGGCTTAGAGAAGACGGTAATTTGGTACTTGGAGCATAGGCAGTGGTGGCAGTCCTTGCTTGAACGTTCATCTTTCCCTAAAGAGCTAGTGCCATGTCCCTCACCGAACCTATGAAGATCAACGATGTTCGAGCGACAGGAGGCCAAGGTCTGCGCCGTGGCGAACTGGTCAAGTGGAGCCGAGTGGTTCTGTTGAGCCTGAGCGATCTTGGTGCTTTTGTGATGGCGTGGCTGTTGGCAGCGCAGATTTTTCCAAGCAAAGTTTCGGCGGGGTATTTTAACCTTCATGCTTGGCCGATCTGGTTGCTCAGTGGCACGATGATCGCCCTCAACGCTGTGCGTGGTCTCTACCGGGGGGGCAACTACTGGCGGAGCACTTGGGATCTTTTTATCAGTGTTGGTCTTTCCTTTTTACTCATTCAACTTTTTTGGTTTGTGACCACCGAAGGGCCACCCCCTTTTAGCCGCTTAGTGTTCGCTGGGGCTTGGTTTTTGAGTGTGATTTTGGCTTCCCTCGGGCGCACGTTCCTCAATCAAGTGATTTCGAGATTGCGCCGTGTCAAGCAGTTCTGTGTGCCAACTTTTGTCATTGGTCCTCCAGAACGCCGTGCCCAGATGGTACGGATGCTTTCAACGGGTGGTTACACCGTTGTCGGTGAAGCGAATCCGACAGACGATGTGATCTCAGGTCTGTTGGAAGAAGTGCTTGTCAGCGATGCCCAAGAGGTGGTGATCTCGACATTGGACTACTTACCCGGTTTGCCTGCGTTTTATCGAGGACTCCACGCCGAAGGGATCACAACGCGCTGGGTGCCCGATTCTGGCGAATTGCTCCTTCATCAAGTTGGGACGACCCGTATTTTGTGTGGGATGCCGACGGTTGAAGTTTGTCCACCTCTGTTTGGTGGTTTGGATTTTCGTCTGAAGCGGATCATCGATATTGCCCTCGCAGGCATTGCTCTATTCATCACTGCACCGATTGCCCTCGTCATTGCTATTGCGATTCGGCTCAATTCTCCAGGGCCTGTGTTCTTTACCCAAGAGCGGATTGGCGTGCGGGGTAAACCCTTTAAGATGTTCAAATTTCGCAGTATGTATGTGGATGCCGAGGCGCGCAAAGCAGAACTGCTTGCCCAAAATGAAGCGGAAGGCCCGCTCTTTAAGTTGCGCAATGACCCGCGAATTACAGCAGTCGGTCAATTTTTGCGTAAATCAAGTCTCGATGAAATGCCCCAACTTTGGAATGTCTTAACTGGGGAGATGAGTCTGGTGGGGCCACGTCCGCCTTTAGCTTCGGAGGTGGCGCTCTACAAGAATTGGCATTTTGACCGTTTACTGGTCATTCCGGGCATTACAGGACTGTGGCAAATTTCAGGCCGCTCGGATCTCAAAGACTTCGACGATGTTGTCCGTCTCGACCTTTACTACATTCAGAATTGGTCCTTGGCTTTAGACATTGACATCATGCTTAAAACCGTCGGTGTAGTCCTTCGTGGCAAGGGAGCCTATTAAAATGCGTGGATTGATCTTGTCTGGTGGTCGAGGCACGCGCCTACGACCACTCACTTACACAGGAGCGAAACAACTCGTCCCCGTGGCGAACAAGCCGATCCTCTGGTACGGCATTGAAGCGATGGTTGCTAGCGGGATTCGCGACATTGGCATTGTGATCAGCCCCGAAACGGGGGATCAAGTGAAGCAACTGACTGGAGACGGCACACGCTTTGGTGCTCAGATCAGCTACATCTTGCAGGCAGAACCCCTTGGTTTGGCCCATGCCGTGCGCACGGCGCGCCCTTTTTTGGGGGATGAAGCTTTCGCCATGTACCTGGGAGATAACCTGATTCAGACAGGCTTGGAGCAGTTGATCAGCCGCTTTGAAGTCTCGCAACCGGACGCTTTGATCTTGCTGAAGCGGGTTCCTAATCCCACTGCTTTTGGGGTGGCCGAGTTGGATGCCACAGGTCAAGTCCGTCGTCTGGTCGAAAAGCCGAAGGAACCCCCCTCTGACTTGGCCTTGGTGGGCGTTTATTTGTTTTCTGCTTTTATCCACAAAGCGATCGATGCGATCGCACCCTCGGCACGGGGAGAACTGGAGATCACCGATGCGATTCAATCTTTAATTGCCAGTGGTCAGCGGGTCGAATCCCTCGAACTGGCGGGATGGTGGCTGGATACGGGCAAAAAAGACGATCTCCTCGAAGCAAACCGGATTATTCTCGATGAACAGGTGATCTGCACCCAGTCGGGAGAAGTTGATTCTGAAAGCAAGATTAGTGGGCGTGTCTGCATTGGCTCAGGAAGCAAGATTATCCGCTCGACGATTCGTGGACCTGTGATCATCGGAACCAATTGTTCGGTGGAAGATACCTATATCGGCCCATATACGAGTATTGGTGACCGAGTTATCCTCAAAAAAGTGGATATTGACCACAGTGTCGTGCTTGAAGGCGCAAATGTCAGCGAAGCAGGGCGCGTCGTAGACAGCTTGATCGGTCAGCGGGCTGTGGTGCGCAGCCACCAGGGGGTGCCAGTGGCCCATCGCTTTATGCTCGGCGACGACTCGGTGGTGGAACTTTAGCCAAAAGCTCAGGTAAGGTACACTAAGCAGGAGCTTTGTAACAGACAGATGCACAAAAGTTTCCTGATCATTAGCCTATTGCTGCTTATCCCTCTGGGTGTTTCCGCCCAGACCACTTCTCCCCAGGCTGTCGCAAAGTCTGTACCTGCGTTTGATCTCACGGCAACTCAAGAAGGGTACTTGCTCGGCCCTGGGGATCGGATCAACATCAAAGTTTTTGGGGCGGACGAATTTAGTGGCCCGCAACTCGTTTTGCCCGATGGCACGATTACTTTGCCTTTGGTGGGAACAATCGTTGCCTCGAACCGGACACTGGTGGATCTCAGCAGCGATCTCGAACGTCGATTAGCCGGGTTTGTCAAAAAGCCTCGTGTCGCGCTTCGCGTTGATGCACTCCGTCCTCTGCGAATCACCGTCTCTGGCGAAGTGCTTCAGCCGGGGCCAAGACAACTCCAAAGCCTCGTGACAGGCGTGGGGACAGCGGGTGGTAATTCCCTGCCAACTGTCACTTCTGCTGTTGTTCAAGCGGGTGGAGTGAATAACCAGGCTGATGTCAGCAAAATCATTCTGACCCGTCGCCTTTCTAACGGGCAGTCAGTCGAACGCCGCGTCGACCTTTGGAAGGCCATCCAAGAGGGCAAAATCGAAGAGGATCTTTTCTTAAAAGATGGTGATGCCATTTTTGTCCCCCGCCGTGATGCTGACAGTCCTGTGGATGTTCGGGTACTGGCGAGAACAACCCTGGCACCGGGCAGAATTCGAGTACGGGTATTTGGCGAGGTGAATCGCTCCAGTAGTTTCGACTTAGATGCCCGTTCTACAGTGGTGGATGCGATCGCCTCAGCCGGAGGGATGACGAACTTGGCTGCTCCAGACAATGTCGAAGTTGTAAGCCTAGAGCCAGATGGACGGGTCGTCAACCGCTTGGTCGATGTCAACAAAGCCATTCAAGGGGATAGTGGCCAAAATCCACTGCTCAAAGACCAAGACGCGGTGATCGTGCGGCGGAGCTTGGGAGGTGATTTAATTAACGGTCTCAACGTCTTCACAGGTCCAGCGAGCACAATTGCAAACCTGTTCTTTATTTTCCGTAATTTCCGCTAGGTGCAGAAAGAAGTGTCCCCCAAAAACCTGCTGCTATTCTCTCTACCGCTGATCGGGAGCTTATTTTTTGCGACTCCGCTGATCGCTGCTCCAGTGGTTGCCCCAAACGACGAGCAAAAAATTCGGGCTGGGTTGGTGACACAACCCAAAGAACCTCGCCTCTGGAACAACTTGGGTGTGACTTTGCGCCGTCAAGGTCGTCTTCCTGAAGCGATTGCGGCTTACCGTCAAGCAGTGAGCATCGATAGCCGCTACGCCGATGCCTACAGTAACCTCGCCGTCGCTCTTGCCGCCCTTCAACGCTACCCAGAAGCTTTTCAAGCGATCAATCAAGCCATCAAGCTCAATCGCAGCAATGCCGTCTACCACTTGAACTTGGCGACCATCGACGAAGGTCTCAAGCGCTACTCCGAAGCGGCCATCGAATACCAAACCTACCTGCAACGGGCCAACGACGCTGCTCCGGTCTACGCCCGCCTTGCGCGCCTTCAAACTCGACTCGGTCGGCCTGCCCAAGCCCTGATCAGTTGGCAAAAGGCTGTGGATGTCGAGCCGGACAATGGCGAATACCGTCTTGCTTACGGCCAAGCCCTCGCTGATGCTAGCCAAAATTTTGCAGCGACTGCCCAACTCGAAGCAGCGATTCGCCTGAATGCCATGGATGGACGTGGTTATTTGCTCTTAGGCAATCTCTATCTCGAACAAGATCAACCCGATGCCGGAGCTGCAGCGCTGCGGGAGGCGGCACGTCTAGATCCCAATTCAGCCCGCATCCAAAATGATTTGGGTGTGGCACTGAGCAATCTTAAATTGGATGACGAAGCCCTAGCGGCACTGCAAAAAGCTGTTGCCCTTGCCCCAAATTATGCCGAAGCCTATAGCAATCTCGGTGTGCTCCAGCGGCGGCGGGGTAAAATACAGGAAGCAGAAGCTGCTTACAAAAAAGCTCTGGCGATTACAGATAGGCTTCCCCAGTTGTACAACAACCTCGGTGTTCTCTACCTAGAAACCAATCGGGACAAAGAAGCAGTTGAGCAGTTCGATCAAGCGCTCAAGCGCAATGCCAACTACTGGGAGGCAAGGCGGAACCTTGCCCTAGTCCTTAGCCGTCAGGGAGATCTCAAAGGAGCAGCTCAGCAACTACAAATAGTCTTGAGTGCATCGATTCCGGCGACGACAGTTGCTGAGGTGCAAGCGGATCTCAGAAGAATACAAGAGGCAAATACCCGATGATCGACTTGCATGTACACTTGGTTCCTGGAGTAGACGATGGTCCTAAGGATCTCGAAACTGCTCTGGCGCTTGCCCGCCTTGCCTATGCAGGCGGGGTGCGTATTGCAACGTTGACACCGCACCACATGCCCGGTATGTACGAGAATACAGCCGAGCAGATCCAGGGCTACGTCAAACTGATGCAAGATCACTATGACCGTGAAGGCATCGATATTCATCTGTTGCCCGGTCAAGAAGCATTTCCAGAAGGGGATCTCAAGGAGCGCTACGAGAATGGCGAGTTGCAGACCCTTGGCGGTGGCGACTATTTGCTGGTGGATCTGCCCCAGCAGGACTGCCCTTACTATATTGAGCAGTTGCTCTTTAGCCTCCAGGCGAAGGGCTTGATGCCGATCCTTGCCCACCCAGAACGCAACCGTGCTCTACGCCACCACCCAGAGCGCCTCCAAGCGATGATCAATACGGGAATGCGGGCAGTTATGAGCGCTGGCAGTTTGCACGGTGCCTTCGGTGTTTCTGCCCAAAAAGCAGCCCAGGAGTTTTTACAGCGTGGTTTGATCCAACTGGTTGCTTCTGATGCCCACCATCCCGACGGCCCCGCCTATTTCCCATTACAGAATCGCCCTGTGATCGAAGCGTTGATCGGTGCAGAGCGCACCCGCGAAGTGATGGAAATCAATCCCCAACGGGTGTTAGATTCCAAAGAAATTCCGGTGACGATCATTCCTTTTGAACTTGCCCAGGCCAAAAAGAAACCGAGTTTGTGGGCACGCCTTTTTTCTCCTTCGGCGGTCTAACCATGCGGCGTATCGATGTCCTCTGGATTGGAGCGGGTCTATTCGTTGCTGGAATTGTTTTCTACGCCCTCTTTTCTGCCTTTGGGCTTTCATCGGTTTCAGCCGGTATCTGGTCACAGTTGCTCTTTTTAATCGGACTGATCGCTTGGATCGGCACCTATGTTTTTCGGGTGACTGGACGCAAAATGACCTACAACACCCAGATGCGCGACTACAAACTCGCCGTACTCCAAAAACAACGCGAAGAGAAAGCGGCCAAAGAAGCGTCTGAAAAGAAACCCTAATGGCTCGTGGTGCATTCTGGTTGGCTTTAGGCTCGGTATTTTTTACCCTGGAAGCCAGTGCTTCCCCGTTGCCCCCACCGCTGACGGTCTATGGGAATCAACAACTTGATGCCTACGAAGTTGAAAATCGCTTAGGCATTCAGATCTTGGATGCGCCTGTTGCGGGAAAGCAACCTGTGAACTGGTACGGGCGCAGTTCTGAACTATCTGTCAGTTCTCATTCTTTACGGCTTCTTTCTGTCCAAGGTATTCGAGATCTTGTCGGTGGAACCGTTAAGCAGGACAATACCCAAGCCCTATTTGCTCTGGGTGAAGCCCAACTAGTCAGTATTCAAAGATCGCCAAGTGCAACTGGTGAACGCATCGTTATAAACCTGGATAAACCAGCCTTCTATCAGGTAATAACCCTTGGCTCAAACTTACAGATCACGGTTCAAGCGAAGTCCGAACTGCCTGCAAATGTTCTTCCACTTGGCCTGATTTCTCAAAACACCCCCGCTGGAATTCGCGTAGAGATCGGCGCGAGCAGTCCAGGTTTTTATACGGTCAGTACTCTGGGTAGTCCATCCCGCATTGTGGTTGACCGCTGGACGACTGGGCGTTCGGATCGCCTTCAAGCCTGGGCTGCGGATCTCGTCTATCACGAATCGCAGCGCTTCTGGGAAGAAAAGCCCCGTCGCATTGCCTGGGTCACATTTGCACCGAAAACGCATCGCCTTGGCTTACTCGTCAACGATCCACTGCGCAGTCTGCAACCAGTCAGTGCCATGGCCAATTTACAAAATGCCTTGGTTGCGGTCAATGGTGGCTTTTTCAATCGAAATACTGCTGAAAGTCTCGGTGTATTGCGAATGAATGGGCAGTGGTTAGGTAGTCCGGTTCCTGGCCTGAAGCCTCGCGGTGTTCTTGCCTGGTCGGACAAAGGAGATTGGGTCCTCGACCGACTCACCTGGCAGGGCAGTCTTCAGCTTGGGGAACAGAGTTTTTCACTAGTTGCCCTCAATGACAGCGCTTACGGAAATGGCTTTGGTCTGTTTACGAGTAAAACCTATACCCCGGTCGGTGGTGAATTCGTTGGCACTGTTCGCAAGGGTCAATTGGTAAGCATCCGTGAAGGATCTGTTGGGTTGGGGATACTCATTCCTGAGGATGGCTACTTATTGGTTGCTAAACAATCTGCTATTCCCATTCTGAAAACGGTAGCTATTGGTGCTTCTGTAGATTTCAAAGTAACCGTATTGCCAGAAAAAATTGCCAACTTTCCAAACTTTATCGGTGCTGGCCCTTTGCTTTTGCAGGATGGAAAACTGGTTTTAGACCCAAATCTTGAACAGTTTCGCTCGGATGTCCGGGCAGAGGGGGTGGCCCGCACGGCAATTGCTCGTCGTGGGGATCAAGGTTTTCTCGTCGTCGTTTCCACTGAAGGTAACGCTTCAGGGATGTCCTTGGAATCTTTCAGTCGCTTTTTGCAAACCGAACTTCAAGTCACAGATGCGCTCAACCTTGACGGTGGTGGCTCCAGCGCTTTATATCTCGGTGGTCATCTTCGAGATCGCAACTCAGGCCGCTTCGAGCGCCCAATTGCCAATGGCCTTGGTCTTTGGCCAACCCCTGAGAATCCGCGAGTGAATTCGATTTTGCCCTGAAGATATATGCAGTATTCTATTTTGGTGAAAGCGAGAAATATAGCGAACGGCACCAAAGGGAAGGGGCAGGCCCCTCCCTCTGGACTCCCACCCCGTGGGGGGACAGAAGCCTGTCCCCCCACACCCCCCTCGGCAATTGAGTGGCTTGATGCTGAGTGATGCTCGGTTGCGCAGACTTTTTGTCACGTTGCGGACGGGTGCGCAACGACCCAAATCTGTGGACTGGTGGCACGGTGGGCATAACGCTGCGCGTTCCAGGCTCATGGCGCTACGCGTGGTGGAGCAGAATTGGAGGGGGATTGGGGGAGGTTTGGGTGACCAATGGGAGACGCATTGGGTTTTTATGCCCCAGCCACTTATTCCGATGACGAATTAGTATCACTCATTTCGATGATGAATCAGTATGATATTTGAGCTGCTAGGTGCAAAGATACATGCAGAAGAACATTGCACATCAATTCTTAATTCTGCTGTGCTTGCTGATCGTTGTTGGGTGTGGCGATCAAGGCCATCCAAAGGATGATCAAATGCTTGCCCAGTTTGCAAAACATCGGCTTGAGCTTGAGCAATTAATTCGCATGTTTAAGACTGACAAGGGGCTAGGTCGTGTTGGTTCAGGTTTCACGAGACCTGACAACCCTACAATCATTGGTGTTTCTGCGGAGCGGATAGAGAAATATCGCCAACTGTGCTCAGTTGTAGGCGCGGTGAATTGCATTGAGGGGTATGATGCTACTTACGATCGGCTATATGGATCTGTCAGTGAAGGCATAACTGAAGAAAAAGTCCCAATATGGATTCATATTTCTGCCAGGGGTCTCTCTATTTCAGGTTCAGGGAAAGGATTCTTCTATTCCGAAATGCCTCCAAAGTCTCCCTTTAAACTCGTTAAAGATCTAGACCGAATCTCTATCACTAGACCTGCTGGGACTTGGCTTCGGCACATTGAGGGGCCTTGGTATCTGTATTTCGATGCGATATAGGCAGTTGATACTAAGTAGGTGACCTTAAATAAACCGAAGATCTTTCTGGAGAAACCCTCTTCCTGGCAGGATCCTAGGTCATGGATATTCAGGATTTTGAGGGTCACCTACTTATGACAATCCCAGCGCGCTAGACCCATTGGATCCATTCCATCGGCACCCAGATCTCCTCCAATCCGTCTCCAATTCCGCTCCACCACGCGTAGCGCCATGAGTCTGGGACGCGCAGCGTCATACCTACCGTGCCACCAGTCCACAGATTTGGGTCGTTGCGCACCCGTCCGCAACGTGACAAAAAGTCTGCGCAACCGAGCATCACTCAGCATCAAGCCACTAAAGTTGCCAAGGGGGTGTGGGGGACAGGCTTCTGTCCCCCACGGGGCGGGAGTCCAGAGGGAGGGGCTTGCCCCTTCCCTTTGGTGCCGTTCGCCATATTTAGCGCTTTCACCAAGAGCTTAGAAAGTCTATTCCTATCAACCTGATGGTGCAATAGTATGGAAGCGCCCTAGACGAATGCGAAGCAGTAAGTCATTCAATGCTAATTTTCCCGAAGCCTGATTTGGCAAGTTGCTTTTTTGATGAGCGGCCTCTAATTTCTGACATAAACGCTCATATTCCGAAGCAAAAAAAGTAAGATCTCCTGATTTAAGCTGTGATTTTTCTGGGCTTGCTAACTTGAGAGCAATCAACTCATCGAGATAATGGAGCTGGAAAACTTGATTGAGTTGCAATAAATTCGCTTCGATCTCTCCAGTTTGCATCAGATAGATTCCTGTCAGCAGGACTCGAAAGACGTAGAGTAAAGGCTTGACTTTCTGCTCTTTCTCAAAGAATTTCCATTGCGTTTGTGCAAAGCCCAGATAGTGATGGCTGTGAAAACGAGTAATGCATTGTTTGGCAATGACTTTCAACTCGACATGTTCAGGTGTTGTTTGAAGGATAAGTGGTGAATAGAGCTGCTCTAAAACATAGCCATTCTTTTTCAACAGTAGAGAAAAAAACTTATAAACATCGTGAGTGACAAGATCGATCTCCAAACCATCTTCAATGCCCATGGATTCAACCGTTTCTTGACCAACATCCAAACCAACGATGTCGTTCAAAGGTAAAATGTGTACACCTCTTAGATCATAGTCGGAGTCCGGCGAGGGAAAACCGTAGAGATGCGCACCGCTCAAGGTCGTAAAGAGCAGCGAAAAGGGATGTTTTTTAACGATCTCTTGAAGGCGCGGATCATTTAGATCGATCTGTACAGAAGACATGTTGGTTATGCTGGGGAAACTGAGTTTTAGCATAGCAACCCCCATGGATCGTAGAACCGTCGAACAACGCACCATTCTCCTCAGTATTTCAGGCTCTCAAGCCTACCGCCTCAATACACCGACAAGCGATCAAGACTACAAAGGGGTCTGTGTCGGCCTCAAAAAGCATTACCTGGGCTTTGAAAAGTTTGATCAAAAAGATGGTGGTTGGACACAGGAGCCAGGTGAATTTGGCTTTTTGGACGGAGTGAAAGATATTGTGATCTACGAGTTGCGTAAATATATGCAACTTGCTATCGAAAATAACCCCAATATTCTCGAACTTCTCTGGCAGGATCCTAAAGATTATCGCGTGATCACTCCAGTCGGCCAAAGATTGATCGATCACCGTCAAGCCTTCTTGTGCACAAAGGCGAAGCACAGTTTTAGTGGTTATGCGTTTGCCCAACTCAAGCGAATTGAAATGCACCGCAAATGGTTGCTCAATCCGGTCGAACAAGCACCAACTCCTGAAGAATTTGGCATTGTTGGTATCGAGCCAATGTCCAAAGAACAAATGAATGCCTTTCTTGAATTTCTCTATGTGATTATTCAAGACCGCATCGCTTTTTCGGAGATCGAAGAAGAGTTTGCGACTTTCTTAGAACAGCGCGTCGATTTTAAGGGGGCGCTCAAACAGTATCCCCTAGAAGCCAATCTCTTAGGCTACGTGCAGAAACTCACCAAAAGTAGCGATAACTTTATCCATCTTTTGCACGCAACCCAAAACTATCAAACTGCGATGAAAGCCTACCAAAACTATCAGCATTGGAAGGCCAATCGCAATCCGATGCGTTCAGCTTTGGAAGCAAAAGTTGGCTACGATGCGAAACATGCGATGCACTGCCTACGCCTGTTGCACATGGGCATCGAAATCCTTAAAGACGGGGTTGTGATTGTCAACCGCGAAAAAGCCGGTGATGCTCCACTGCTTCGCTCTGTACGCAACTGTGAGTATTCCTACGATCAGATCATCGCCATGGCCACAGAATCCCAAGCAGAACTCGAAAACCTCTATCGCACTTCTACACTGCCAAAAACAGTGGATCGCGCCGCTATGAGTGAACTTTGCGAAGAACTTGTCGAAATCCAAGGCTGGAATTGACCTGTTTTTCAAAGATCGTCCTCACATTGCCGACGATGTACCCGATGAAATCAGTCCTTTTTGGGGATCGAGGGTAATTACCGCTCCATCGGGAATGCGGGTCATACAATCTTTCACACCGAGGAGTATTGGGATTCCTAAGCGCAGTGCAATGATTGCGGCGTGGGAGGTCAGACTGGCCTCCTCTGTGACAATACCGGAAGCAGATTTGATTGCTTCGATAAAGTTGGCATTGGTGTGCTGGGCAATCAGAATATCCCCTGGACTGAGTGAACTTGCCTCTTCGGGATTGCGGACGACCCGTGCTCTGCCGCTAACCGTGCCCTGGCCGAGGCCGCGCCCCTTACCGAGGACGGCAGTGACCAGTTCGACTTTGATTAAGTCTGTGGAGCCGGAGAGTCCTTGAATGGTGCCAGCGGTCATGATCACCAGATCCCCATCGAGGATAAGATGTCGCTCCTGAGCAACGTTGATTGCTGCTTGAAATGTTTGGCGGTTGCTGGGCAGATCGAGAACCATCATCGGATAGACTCCCCAAACCATCTGCAGTTCGCGGGCAACGCTGGTGGAGGGTGTGACAGCGATGATTGGCACGTTGGGTCGATACTTGCTGACGCTACGCGCCGTGGCTCCAGACTTGGTCAGGGTCAAAATGGCCTGAGCATCGAGTTGGTGGGCAATGTTACCGACGGCTTGGGAGATGGCGTTTGGAATCGAGCGCCCTATGTTCACGGTCTTCCGCTCTGGCATATCCCGTTCGATGCGATCTGCAATTCTGGCCATGGTCTCTACAGCCAGTACAGGATGTTCGCCCACAGCTGTTTCGTTGGAGAGCATCACCGCGTCGGTGCCATCGAGAATCGCATTGGCTACGTCGGAGACTTCGGCGCGGGTCGGGCGACTGTTGGTCACCATCGAATCGAGCATCTGGGTAGCAGTAATGACGGGCTTGCCTGCGCAGTTTGAGGAGTGAATCAGCCGCTTCTGGAGAAGAGGAACTTCCTCGGCGGGCATTTCTACCCCCAAATCGCCACGGGCGACCATCAGACCATCGGAAGCAGCAACAACTGCCTCTAAATTCTCAAAAGCTTCAAATTTTTCGATCTTCGAGATCACCGGGACGCGCTTGCCCTGCTGGGCGATCAGTTCTTTGAGTTCGAGGACATCGCTGGCGTTGCGCACAAAGCTCAAAGCGATCCAATCCACCCCTTGATCTAGACCGAAGAGCAAGTCTTCGCGGTCTTTGTCGGTCATGGCGGGCACCGAGAGGGTGACACCTGGAAAGTTCACACCCTTGGAGTCGGAGAGTTTGCCACCGACGACCGTGCGGCAGTTCAGAAATTGTTGTTCGTGATCCACCGATTCAACGACCAGTTCGACCCGGCCATCATCGAGAAGAATCACCGCTCCAGCGGGCACTTCCTGGATGAGCTTGGAGTAGGTGACTGGGCTAATCGTCCGATCCGCCGGAATGTTACGGCTGGTCAAAATAAACGGTTCATCCTGCTTGAGAAAGATCGGGCCATCTTTAAATTTGCCGAGGCGAATTTTCGGGCCTTGCAAATCCTGAAGAATGGCGACGGGTTGGTTGAGTTCAAAGGACAATTGGCGGATCAGGATAATCCGGCGGCGATGTTCTTCGTGGGTGCCGTGGGAGAAATTGAGCCGCAAAGTCGTTGCACCAGCCTGGATAAGCCGACGTAGCACATCGGGGCTATCGACTGCTGGGCCAACTGTGGCAACAATCTTGGTGCGCCGAAAACGAGCACGGACAACCTCTTGAACAAGCGCGGTATTCGATTCAGGCAGGGCAGCGACCATAAAAAAAGCTGATTGCGGGATCCCGCAAATCGTAGCATTCTCAGGCGGCGAGCAGATCGAAGAAAGCAAGATCGATGTCGTAACCGAGGGATTGGGCGAAGTAGCGTAGATCCGAACGGTTCTGAATTTTGTGCGCGTCTAGCCAGTCGGCCAGTACAAAGACTTTGCCCATCACAAACAGCTCCATGGCCTCCGGGGAAAAACGAATCCCTTCCGTTGAAGAGAATTCGTGGGGTACAAGCATGGCTGCGTAGCGGGTCAGTTCGCCTGAACGCCAGTCTAAGAGGTAGGGAAGCCAAGGATAGCGAGCATCGAGGCGCATGAACCAGAGGCGGATTTCCTGTACCTCCGGCAATTCGCGGGGATCCTCCTCAGCGAGAGGATAGACAATTTCAAAACGAATCTGGCGGGCATTGGCCAAAGGATCTGAGGCTAAGGCTTCAATCGTTCCTGCGACGAGACTGATGTCCAATCGTTCAATGGCTTCTTGTTCAACGCGGAGCACTGTGGACATAGATTAGGGTAACGACTACAGCCTTCATGGTGGAGCGAGTTTGGCCAATTGTAAAGCTGACAACACAACGAGTAGTTGTCACGCTTTTCTGTACAGAGCCTCAGCATGGTGTCGAAGATGATCTTCGATAAACGTGGAGATGAAGTAGTAACCATGGTCATAACCCTCTTGGCGGCGCAGCATTAAAGCTTGCCCAGAAGCGAGACAGGCTGATTCGAAAACATCGGGTAATAACTGTTCTTTTAAATAGGGATCAGCCATGCCTTGATCGATTAAAATTGGAACCGTTTGAGTATGTTTAACGAGTTCACTGGCATCGTAATTAGCCCAGGTTTCGTGATTGGAACCAAGGTAATGAGTGAAAGCTTTTTGGCCCCAGGGACACTGGCTCGGAGCAGCGATTGGCGAGAAGGCAGAGACTGATAAATAGCGCTCTGGATTTTTGAGTCCACAGATTAAGGCACCATGTCCACCCATGGAATGCCCGCTGATTCCTCGGCGGTCTTTGATCACCGGAAAATTGGCTTCGATGAGCTTCGGCAACTCATCGACGACATAGCTATACATTCGATAATGTTTTGACCAGCCTTCTGTCGTTGCATCGACGTAGAAGCCTGCGCCAGTGCCAAAGTCCCAATCGGTGTCTTCACCAGGAATGCCCGTATTGCGTGGACTGGTATCAGGATTGACGAGCATTAATCCATACTGAGCCGCAAATTTCTGGGCACCGGATTTGACCATGAAATTCTCTTCAGTACAGGTTAATCCGGAGAGAAAGTACAAGACAGGAACGGAGCCGTTTTCAGCTTGGGGAGGCAGATAGACAGAAAAGCGCATTTCTCTAGCACAAGCATTGGAAAAATGACGATAAAAAGCAACTTTGCCTCCGAAACAGGCATGTTCAGAGACGAGTTTTAGTTGACTGTCCACAAGGTTTCCTCTCAGACTTTCAGGTTTCGCAATGAGCTATCAAGGAAAAGTTACAACGCCACGAATCGATTTGCCTTCGTGCATGAGGTCGAAACCTTCATTGATTTTTTCAAGAGGCATCACATGGGTAATTAAGTCGTCGATATTGATCTTGCCGTCCATGTACCAATCGACAATTTTCGGCACGTCTGTACGACCTCTCGCTCCACCGAAAGCACTGCCTTTCCAGACACGACCTGTAACCAACTGAAACGGTCGTGTGCGAATTTCCTGCCCTGCTCCAGCTACGCCAATAATAATGCTTTGCCCCCAGCCTTTATGACAGCATTCGAGGGCTTGACGCATCACATTCACATTGCCGATGCATTCAAAACTGTAATCGGCACCGCCCTTCGTCAATTCCACCAAATGCGATACTAAGTCGCCTTCGACTTCGCTGGGGTTGACGAAATGGGTCATTCCAAACTTTTCGGCGAGGGGCTTTTTAGCAGGGTTGAGATCGACACCAATAATCCGGTCTGCTCCGACCATCCGCGCTGCTTGAACGACATTCAAACCGATGCCGCCCAAACCGAAGACGACGACATTCGCCCCCGCTTCGACTTTGGCTGTGTTGATCACAGCGCCGATTCCTGTTGTCACTCCACAACCTATGTAGCAGACCTTATCGAAGGGAGCATCTTTACGAATCTTGGCAACAGCAATTTCGGGGAGCACGGTGTAGTTGGCAAACGTTGAGGTGCCCATGTAGTGGTAGAGCGGCTTGCCCTCGAAGGAGAAGCGACTCGTGCCATCGGGCATCACGCCTTTGCCCTGGGTCAGTCGGATCGCTTGACAGAGATTGGTTTTTTGGCTGAGACAGTAAGCGCACTGGCGGCATTCTGGCGTGTAGAGTGGGATCACATGATCACCCACTTCTAGACTGGTTACGCCTGGGCCAACTTCGACGACGATGCCCGCCCCTTCGTGTCCCAAGATGGCCGGAAATAGCCCTTCTGGATCCATTCCCGACAGGGTGAAAGCATCCGTATGGCAGATGCCAGTTGCCTTAATCTCGATGAGCACTTCCCCAAATTTCGGCCCTTCAAGTTGGATAGTCTCGATGGACAGGGGTTTTCCTGCTTCGAAGGCAACGGCGGCTTGAATATCCATACACACTCTCACGCGAAAACGAGACGAACAGCATCTTACCCGACTTGGCCACGAAGATCGTCCATCAGCCGAGGGTGGCTTTGCGGATAATCCCGAAAAAAGCAGCATCCGGAAGCAATTTGCGTGCCCAGAGAAGCAGTGCTGAGTTAATTTGATAGCGCATTTTCCAGGTGCCATCGGTGGCGGCTTTGTAGATCACTTCGGCCACTTTTTCGGGAGAAACCCCTGTATCGCCGATGGTCTTCAGTGCATTTGCTCTGGCCAAAAAAGCATCGTAAGCAGTCAATCCTGGTTTAGAAACAACGTCCATAGAGCGATCGTAGAAGTCTGTTTTGATAATCCCCGGTTCAATAATCTTGACTTTGATATTAAAAGGTTGAAGTTCAAATTGAAGAGATTCAGAAAATCCTTCGACCGCCCATTTGGTACCGTGATACAGACTATAAAGTGGAAACGTTGCCCGTCCACCCACAGAGGCGATATTGATCAGTACACCAGCTTTTCGCTCTCGAAAATGGGGCAAAATCTCCCGCACGACATTCATTAGACCCAGGACATTCGTATTGAATTGGCGTTCGATCTGCTCCGGTGAGGCGGCCTCAAAGGGGCCACTGATCGCGTAGCCCGCATTGTTGACCAACACATCGATACTGCCGAAGCGTTTCAAGGTTTCACCAATGGCCGATTGGATCGAAGTGGTATCGGTGACATCGAGGCGCGGACAGATCAGGGTTTCGCCCTTTGCCCAAGCCCCTGCTTTTTCGGGGGTGCGCATCGTCGCTGCCACGTTCCAACCCTTCTGTTGGAAGTACTTCGCAGTCACAGCGCCGATCCCTGTCGAACTCCCCGTGATCAAAACCGTTTTTGCCATCATGCCCCTTCGTGTCTGATCCTCAACAGCATACGCAATTAGGTTGCTGGCTCTTCGCCCGTGCCGAACAAATGATCGAGAATCCGACGATTTTCCAGTTGCAAGCCCCGCACTTCTGCCTGCATATCCCGCACCACGAGCAAAAACTCCTGGAAGAGAATCATGAAATCCCGCATATTTTGGTTCGTTGCTTCAATTTGCTGGGCCGCCATCATCTGAGCAGCGCGTAATTCTGCAATCAACTCGCCATGATTATCCAAGCGGTGCGCAGCCGATTCGAGGTACTCTTCAATGCGCTTAAGACGTTCTTCAGACATCATGCTTTCCTTTGTGGTCAGTGCCAGAGCGATTTCGTCACTATCGACTGCTTCAATCTTAGACAGACCCTTTTCATTCAGGCAAACAAAGGGCAAGTGTTGTTGTGTGAATATTGCTTTCGCGTCCGGCGCAGACAGTAGCGTTCTAGGCGAAACTGAAGATCGTCCTTTTTAAGAGCGTGCCGTGAGCGATCTTGGTCTGACCCACATTGCTTTACCCGTCTGCGATCTCGAAGCCAGCCTTCAGTTCTATAGCAAGTACGCCCACATGCAGGTGGTGCACCACCGCGAGAGTGTCGATGGCGCTGTGGCCTGGATTAGCGACTGTACCCGTCCTTTCGTCATTGTGCTTGTGAAAACTCACGCAGTTCAACACCCGCTTTTGCCCTGGGCACACTTGGGGGTTGCCTGTGCAAGTCGCACTGAAGTGGATCGCCTCTGTGAACTGGCGCGCGCTGAAAACTGCCTGATCAGTGGCCCGAAAGACAGCGGCCTCCCCGTTGGTTACTGGGCATTTCTGCGCGACCCCGATGGCCATACCCTCGAAGTCGCCTACGGCCAAGATATTGCTTTTGCCATTGCGAAAGAATGCCTGGTTCCTTGAAGCGTGTCGATGAATTTGAAAACTGGCCTGTCCAGTCGCAAAATTCGCTAAAATCCAGAGGAAATTTGACAAGGAGAGGTTCTGGGTGCACGAACCTGCTATAGATAAGCAGCAGCTTCCGCCTAGGGATTTGGCGTGGCCTTTTTGGTTTGTGTTGCCCCTCTACCCCCACGGGCGACGGCAAACCCTCCGACAAGAAATCCAAAAAGATACGCTTTGGACGTTCGATCAGCTTTTGGGACTTCTGTACGTCGTCGTTCCAATTCGGATGACCGTTGTGAAACTTTCTGGCGGTGGACTTTTGGTCTACGCTCCCATTGCCCCAACCGGAGAATGTATCCGTCTTGTTCGAGAGCTAGAGGCGCAATATGGTCAGGTAAAGTACATTATTTTACCGACAACTTCTGGCCTGGAGCACAAAGTCTTTGTTGGCCCTTTCGCGAGATTTTTTCCGAAAGCGGATGTCTTCGTTGCTCCAGATCAGTGGAGTTTCCCGATTCATCTTCCCCTCAGTTGGCTCGGCTTGCCCATTGGGCGTACCCACATACTGCCGAAAGAGAGTCGAAAAGCGCCCTTTGCTGATGATTTTGATTACGCGATTTTGGAACGGATTTATTTGGGCTTGGGTAGCTTTTCTGAAGTTGCTTTCTACCACAAAGCTTCAAACTCCCTCTTAGTTACTGATATTGTGCTTTCGGTTCCAGAGGAGCCACCAGAGATTGTTCAACTCGACCCCTATCCATTACTATTTCATGCGAAAGATCACGCCTTAAGTCCAATCGAAGACACCGCAAAGAATCGTCAAAAAGGTTGGCAGCGGATTGTCCTCTTCATGTTTTTCTTCCAGCCGAGTAGGTTAGACGTAAGTACTTTGCGGCAATCTTTCCAGGAGGCAAGAAAAGCCAGAAATGCTTCTCCAACGCCTTATTTCGGTCTTTTTCCTTTCAATTGGAGGCCAGATTGGCAATCTTCCTTCGCGACTCTAAGTAACAATCAGGCCCTACGTGTTGCGCCCATTTTGCAGCTGCTTATTCTGAATCGTGCCCCCCAAGAAACACGCAATTGGGTGGACAAAATCAGCCGTTGGAACTTTAAACAGATTATTCCCTGCCACTTTGATGCACCCATTCAAGCGGGGTCGGAACAATTTCGTCAAGCTTTCGCCTTTCTAGAAGAGGGGCATCCCAGAGACTATTGCGAGCACGACTTGCACTTATTACATAAGATCGACAGGATACTAACGCGATTGCGTCTTATCCCTGCATCCAAAATAAAAAGGTGATCCATCTAGAATGATGGATCACCTCTTCAGCTAATGAGCAAAATCTGTCAGGCAAAATGGAACAGATTAAGGGAGTTTAGCTTCCCAGACTCCGCGACCATAGGTGGAGATGCGCAGGAAGCTACCGTCTGCAGGCATATACAGATCGCTAACTTGAACTGCTGGTAAGCCAGCACCGAACAGGTGCCAGTTGCTACCGCCGTCAGTGGTCTCGTATACACCGAGCCAGGTGGCTGCGTAGAGGGTATTGCCACTTGCATCTTTCGGACTCACTAACAACTTACTCACCGGCGCGAGGGGCAAGCCGTTGGTAGCAGGCTGCCAAGTTGCGCCGCCGTCAGTCGATTTGACCACGTAGACCGATTGGCCATTCGGGTTCTCCGAGGCGATGTATAGCGTCGTATCGTTTACCCAGGCAACACTGGCATTAAATCCGTCGTAGCCTGAGACCTTGTTATCGCGAAGTACCCAATTCACTCCGCCATCGGTGGTGATGTAAACATTACCACTCGGTGCACAGATGGCGATCCGATTGAGATCGCTCGGATGGACACCGGTATTGTGAACGGTGCCACGGAAAGCAACCGTTCCCGCCGCGCCTCGGAAGATCTCAGACCAGTTCTGGCCGCCATTGGTCGTCTTGTAGGCAAAACGCTGAGTGGCCGTAAAGAAAACCCTGCCAGTCGGATCAGCAATGGCTGTTGGCGTGGTCAAGGGTGTGAAGAAGACGCCATCAGCAGTATTGATCCCTCTGGCGGACTCCCACTTGCGCTGGGTGTTCGGGATAACTTCGCTGTACTGAATCTGGTTGAAGAACACACTGCCAAGGACAAATTGGCCATTCGCCTGACTCCAACCTGTACCGAAGCCATCGCCACCAATGGTCTGGTTGAAGATGCCCGTGGCGCCAAGGCGGATGCGGGTACCGTTGTCCTGTAACCCGATGGTGATTCTGGTTGGATCGGTACCGCTCGTTGAAAGGGCATAGATCAAATGGCTGACGATGCTCTTATTTTTAGAGCTGTCCCACTGGGCACCGCCATCGGTACTCACAGAAAGGCCGCCGTCTGTGCCGAAGAATAGGGTTGGAGTGCCGCCAGCATTGGAAATAGCTGCTGCGTGGAAATCAGCGTGGGTGTAGGGCAGGCCAAACTGAGCCAACCAGTTCGTTATTAGCGTCCAAGTTAGGCCCCCATTCGTTGTTTTTGCGCTACTGAGTTGTCCACCTAAGTACACCGTATTGCGCGAAGCATCGTTTGGATCTACCAGAACCAACTGGTTGTAGAATGCCTGTCCAGCCATCAAGTTCATGGTTGGTTGGTCATTGTTTGGGTTCGTGGGAGCTCTATTGGTGATGCCCAAGGCTGTCCAAGTCAGCCCACCATCGGCAGAACGAAACAGATCGAGTTGGGCGGCATCGGCAGTAGTGGCTGCGTAGGCGTAGACGACACTGTCACCCGGTGCCCCAACCCCTAAGGTTGTACGACCCGCACCCGCTGGACTACCAGCAACAGGACTCCAGGTAGCACCAAGATCTGTAGACAGATAGAGGGTTGAGATGCCAGTGGTTTGATCTGCAACAGAGACCAGCCAGCCAGCACTGGTCTTCACCAAGCTCCAGGCAAACAAGTTCAGGGGAGAACCAGAGATTTGCGGTACAGCAGAAAAGGTTGCGCCACCATCCGTCGAACGGAACAGACCGACATCGGTGCCAGCCAAGACAATATCGTTTGGACCGCTCGTATCGACTTTGATGTCGGTAACAATTTTGGCGTTGCCGAGGGTGACGTAGGGAGACCAACTTGTTCCACCGTTTGTGGTTTTGACGATCACACCACCGACAGCGAAGTCAAAAGGATCGCCAAGACCCAGATAGATCGTCTCTGGATCGCGCCCAAAGGACATCGCGCCACCGGAAGTGGTCAGCAAGTTATCCGTGATCGGTTTCCAGAGGCTGCGAGGAGAAGTGAAGTTTGTGGTCTTGAAAATACCGCCGCTAGAAGTAAGCAAATAAACGATGTCTGGATTGGTGGGATGGGGCAAGATCGTGCGTGCCCGGCCACTGTCCGTCTCCGTTAAAGTCACCCCGTTCTGGGTAAGCAAGGCATTTCTAGGGCCGATGGATTCCCAAATTGGTGTGCCTTCCGCTGGTACTGCTCCAGGGGTCTGGCTTGGGTAAAGCCTTTGCTGCTTCTCTAACTCCCGAATGAGCCGTTGGGCAAAATCAGCGGGGGGTTGGCCATAGCGTTCGCGCAGCCACTCTAGGCGACCCTTAATGACTGGTAGGTTTTCTTCGTCGGCATCCTTGCCCTGATTTGCATAGAACGTCTTTGCATCCATGCGGCTCTTGTAAGCTGTATCTGAAACTGGGGTATGGGCAAGTTTCAATCCAGCAACCAACATTGCACCCGCAACAGCAATCGTAGCGACAGCAGGAAGGACTTTCTTTCCAGTCACTGCTTTTACAGGTTCCTTATCGAGAATCATTTGGGTAAGCTCATCAAGAATAAATTCGTAATGGATCTTACAAGGAAAATTAAATACTTGGGAGTATCGGGATGAACCTATTAATAGTTTTAAATATTAGAAGAATCTCATGCTTCTAGTACAAACCAAAAGTGCTTCTGCAGCGTACTTGAATCTTATACTATTTAGCGATTTAATAAAGTCAGGATGCTATATGTACCTGTAAAAATCAGCAAAATGCCGCTTGTCCGATTGATCCAAACGGACCAACGTCTTAGAGAGAGCAAGGCTTTCAAGGCTCCAGTGAAGACACCAGCCACAACGAGAGGAGTCGCATGACCAATGGAGTAAGTGAACAAAAAAGCAGCACCTAACCAAGGATTATGTACTGTCGAAACCCACCCGAGAATTGCTAGAAGAACAGGGGTTGAACAGGGTGAAGCAACAAGCCCAAAAGTGAGACCAGTGATCAGAGATTTCAAACTTTGAGGAGTATCTTTATTGAGGTCGAAGCCATTGAAACTTGGTAGACGAAAAGGAATAATTTCTAATAGATTCAACCCCATCAGAATGGCGAGACAACCCATGGCAATAAACCAACCTGTTCCCACTTGGCCATAGATCACACCGGGCAGTGTCGCAACAAGACCAAGACCTGTCATCGTACAGGCGAGTCCGAGGGCAAACCAGCAGGACTGGGCAAAAGATTGCAGCCGTGACTGGGACTGATAGCCACCGATATAGCCGATGGTCACGGGCAACATCGAAAGAATACAAGGCGTAAAGCTCGTTGCCAAACCAATCAGATACAGAAGCAAAAAGCTTAGAGGAGTTGCCTGGGTCAGTTGGGTCTGCGCCAGTTCTTGAGCACTGTGTTCAAACTGGTAAAACCATAACTGCCAGGATTCAAACATGCATCGACCTTTGACGTATAAGCAAGTATGCCTCCACTGTAACTGCCGAAATTGAGACAGCGTTATTCAGAAAGTGGCTGGCCTTGTTGGTACCAAGAGGAATTTTCAGTGACTTAGTTGCCAATCGCTCGTAAGAAGCGCCGCAGCCCATCGAACAAGCCTTCACCTTTAGGTCGAAAAGCCTTGTCAATGTCTTCTCCGCTGGGGCGTTGGGCCATTTCGTTCACCAAACTGTAATCACCGTCTTGGTCTTCCTTCCAAAGTTGCCAGGGATTCGGGTAGGAGCGATAGAGTGCCCCCGCCTCAAAGGGTTGAATCGTGTAGATCACTTCGATGGTGGAAAGAAAGCGCTCCCGTAACTGCCGCCCAGCCAGACCGATGCCGACGACCCCAGATTCTTCAAGTCGCGAATTGAGCAAGATCACAGGCTTCCCGACTGCCTGACCAGCCACCGATTCCACCGATTCCACTTCGACAGCACTCGGTTCTACCAAGAGCAAAGCACTGTACTGGTCAACCCCAGAACGCATCTCACTCAGCCCCCGCAGGGCATAATCTACGGTGCCCAACTTTTTGCGGGCGAGGGCTGCTGCCCCTGGATCAGGGAAAAGGGCTACCCAGCCCGTACCGAGGAGGGGGGCAATCGCTTGAACAATTGCCATCGTTTCCAATCCAGGGATCCGAATGTCCACTTGAAGGCGCTGTTTGCCATCATTTTTGGCGCGCTCAAGGGCAGCACCCAGTTGAATCAAGGTTTCATCAAAAGTGCGGGGCAGTTCGCTCATCGGTTCAACACCTGTGGTAGAGCCATTGTGCCATTTGCCGCAGTTAAAGGTGGTTTTTCAGTGTTCAAAGTGCATCTTTACCTGCGAGACTCTCCACAGACTCTCTCCCAATGGCATCCAGGCCACTCCCGATCCCCCTCCAATTCCGCATCACCCCGCGAAGCGCCATGAGCCTGGGACGCGCAGCGTCATACCTACCCTGCCACCAGTCCACAGATTTGGGTCGTTGCGCCTCCCCCCGCAACGTGGGCACAAGACCGCGTCACCAAGAAACACTAAGTAACAAGCCACTAAAGTTGCCAAGGGGGTGTGGGGGACAGAAGCCTGTCCCCCACGGGGTGGGAGTCCAGAGGGAGGGGCTCGCCCCTTCCCTTTGGTGCCGTTCGCCATATTTATCGCAACTCACCAAAAATTTCTAAAGCCCCCAAACTAGCCAGGATAAATCGCGATTAACTGTTCTAATTTCAGCCAAGGCAACCCACTGCCAATGCAATGAAGCGCCTCAGAAACCCCTTCCTCCCAGGTGTCTACTTTCCCCGCCACAAGCAAAGCCGCAGCTGTATTTAAAGCAACAATTTCTGTTTGAGGACGTGTTCCTTTGCCTTGAAGCACCGCCTTTAAGATCGCTGCATTTTCACGTACATCGCCACCACGCAAATCCGCAACACCAACAAGCTGCAAACCAAGCGCTTCAGGATCGATGACCAGTTCACGGACAGTTTCACCATTCCCCCAGGCCACCCAAGTTGGCCCAGTGGTTGTGCATTCGTCCAACCCAGGACTGCCATGCACCACCAAGTATTTCTGACGACCCAATTGCCCCAACACAGCAGCAAGCCGAGGCACAAGTTCCCGATGGTAAACCCCAAGGACTTGCCCCGTCGGAACCAAGGGATTCACCAATGGCCCAAGCAGATTAAAGATTGTGCGAATGCCCAACTCTCGGCGTACAGGAGCGAGATG
>JACMLN010000198.1 GCA_014379585.1 Gloeobacterales cyanobacterium ES-bin-313
GAAACTCTCGTAAGCCCTCGCCAAACTTGGGTACAGCTATTGCGGACGAAGAGTCGCACAATGGAGCGAGTAATCACGAGATCGCAGCCGTCAGCTAGACGATAACGGCCTACTAGTCGGTCATAGTAAGTCGGTTCAAGATCCTCGTCGTTTGCTGCCAACATGACAGAACCACTCGCGTCCTCAAATTCGTTTAGCAGAGCGCCTCTACTGGTGTCGCGCAAGAAGGAGCCATGCGGCGCAAGGTCAACTTCAAATCGTCCATAACTTGCTGAATCTTGACCGATGCGCAGGCGATAGATCCCAGATATTTTCTTTCCTTGCCGATTTGTGGTGCGGAAGTTGAGGTCTAGTGGTTTTGCTGGGTCGATTTGCGCAAAAAGCTTTCGGAATGATGCCGCAATTGCTGCACGACCAATGTAGCGTTCTTCGGGTACACCAGCGTATCGATAGATCACCTCAGCGTCAGGGGCATAGGCGGCGGCAGCGGCATCAGCATCACGAGCAGCGTAAGCTGCTCGAAGCTGTGCAAACGGCTCGGCGGCAGCAGGAGTTGACATAATGAACGCAACTAGAAAGACAGCTAAAAGATGAATGAGCATGGACAGCCTTAGGATACTAAGCCACTGACACTGTGAGTCTGTGACCTATTTTTATCATCCTACAGGTTGTCTGCGTTCAAGTAGTAGCGGAGTAACTCGCTTGTCGGTCAACTTATCACAAAGGTCAAGAGGTTTTGCATTGTAGTAGTGATTACTCATAGACGGACATGTTTAAGGTGCTGTTTCCGGCTTCTTCCAACCTGGTGGTAGCTTTCGCATGAGCACCCAAGTTGTCTCAGGATCGAATCGATTACCCCGTCGAATGTCGTGGCCAATGAAGTAAGAGAGTGAGCCTTGCTGGATATATCGACCCTTCAGTTGAAGGAGTTGAGTTTGGGTTTGTTGGCCACCTAAGGAGAAACTAAACCCTCAAGTGCTGAGGACATTCTCGCCAATATTGATTTCAACATGTCCATCGGGATGGATGACTCCATTGCCAGAACCAAGCCCAGTACCTTTGCCTGAGCCAGTTTCCTTATCGCCGTTCCAGGTGATGTTGAAGCGCGTGTTATCGACAGGGGTAATACTTGCTATCCACCAAGAAGCAGGCTGTCCACGGTTCTGCTGATAGCCGTAAGCATAGCCATCACTCCAGATACTTAGAGGGTTAGCTTGGGTAGTTTGAGCAGTTTCCTTACTTCCACCATCTTTACTGGCATCGCTAGAGATTGCACTCAGTGCCAAGCCACCCAGACAGACAACACCGACTGTTGCAACTGAACCCCAAATGAGCCAGTTTTTATATTTCTTGAAGACAGAACCTATGGCACCAAGGTTAGTCTTTCCACTCTGTCCCACAGTGAACGCACTGTCTTCTCTGAGGATGGCTTCATTGATAAAGGACGTTGGCCTGGTGCTTCTACCATTGCTTTCTACAGAGTGAGGTTCAGCTTCTTTTTCTAGAGGCTTCTCGACAGGCTTCTGGGGGATCTCAGATTCAACGGGAGCGCCCTTCTCTAGCCCCTTGCTATCCTCTTCGTTCTTATCCTCTGAAGCTACCACTGATGGCATCGAACCTTCTTGTTCAATGAGTTCCATTGCCTTGCCTAGAAGTTCAGTCCGCTTCATTGGGTTCTTCTCCCGTCTTTGTATTTGGCATTGAAAAAGGCGCAACTCAACAGGCTTTGAAGCCGTTGCGCTTTCAATTTAAAGAAAATTCGCATCTACGAATAAATATTAAAACGTGTCAAACCGACGTAGTCGGCCAAAAGCAAGATTCAGGACAGAGTAATCAAGACCAGTGGGAAAAATAATTAAAGAAATGTTTCCCGCATGTACTACACCTTCTGGGAGTCGATCCAAAGCACTGGCGAGGGTACTTCTTCTACATGGACTGCTGAGGTGCCTTCATGGGTTTGCGCAAACGGGGAAAGTATAGGTACGGGGATAGCCAGAGCGATATCCGCGAGGAGTTATTGGGTTACGCCAAGGGGAGCTACCTGCCAACGCAATTTGCCGATGCCGTTTGTCAATGTGGAAGCCTCCAAAAAGGAGGATTATCTGACATTTCTCGGTATGCTACTGTGTTAGACCGCCTGTAATCAACCTGTTTCCTGGAATATCGATCTCTGAATGGGCAGAATGACACGGCTGGGAGATAGCTGAGGTGACTATGGATCAAGCCGAGATCGAGCAAACACTGAATACCTCCATTGAAGAACAGGCTTTTTCAGGGGCCATCTCCATTCGCCAAAAGGATCATGTGCTCTATGCGAGAGCGGCGGGCTATGCTGATCGGAGCAACAAGATCGAGAACTTGCTAGAGACGCGCTTCGGTATCGCTTCGGGAACCAAATTTTTCACCGCCTTAGCTATTGGTAAACTACTCGAGGCTCAGAAACTCTCGTTTTCCACGCTGTTGAAGGACTGTATCGCTCTCGATTTTCCGCGCTATTCACAGGAAATTACCATACAGCACTTGCTCACTCATACGTCTGGTATTCCGGACTACTATGATGAAGACAAAATAGCGGGCTTTGATAACTTTACCCTCAGCATCCCGTGGTATGCCTTAAGAGGACCAAGAGATTACCTGGCTGCATTTCCAGATGAAGCGATGAAATTCGCACCTGGGGAACACTTCTCCTATTCCAATGGCGGCTATATCCTTCTGGGAGTGGTGATTGAAGAACTGACTGGCATGAAATATCAGGATTTTGTTGAACAGGCCATATTTAAGGAGATCGGTATGAAACACTCCGGGTTTTTCGCGCTGAACAAACTCCCCGAGAAGACAGCGATGGGCTACGTGGAAGAAGCGGAGGGTTGGCGAACGAATATCTTTAATCTTCCCATTGTCGGGGCTTCCGATGGAGGCGCATTTACAACAGTGCACGATATCACGGCTTTATGGAAGGCATTCTGGGGTTATCAAATCTTGCCGAAAGAGTTGGTCGAGATCTATGCCCAGCCTTACGTGGAAGCTGAGACGGAAGGTGAGCATACGTATTACGGTCACGGGATGTGGATCCGTGAAGAAGAGGGTCGCAATCGTGAGGAATACATTACCGGTTGCGACGCGGGGGTTTCGTTCATGTCGAGTGTGAATCGCGTCAACGAGATGCAGGTTACTGTCATTTCCAATACCACCGACGGGGCATGGCCAATGTTGAAAGACATTAATACCATCTTGAAGAGAGAGAGCATGCGGTAATGGGAGATTGCCTAAGATGCTCATCACATATTGGAACTGACAGACTCGTCCCGAGCGCGAAACAAACTGTATCACCGCAAGGCGCAGCCTAAGCTACTCGCAGGAGCAACTGCATTTTATCTGTTTGCCACTGGGTTGCAGTTGGCTGAAAAATTAGTGTCTGAGGTAATCACATTGAGTTAGAATGTTTGAGAAAATTTTGAAGCCAGAACAAACCAAGCAATGAAAGTCAGATCTGCTACCCCTGATGATATAGCGGCCATTTTCTCATTCATCCAGAAGAAAGCAGAATTTGACCGAAAAATTGGCGCATTTTCTGGAATATTGCAGACTTCCGAAGACAAAATCAACAAAACACTTTTTGGGAAAATTCCTTTTTCTTACGTTTTGTTTGCAGAGGTTTCAGGTCTTGAGATCGGTTTTGCGTTATATGGATTCAGATATTCATCATTTGTTGGTCAGCCAAGTATGTGGCTTGATGATCTATATGTAAATGAGGATTGGAGAAGTCAAGGTGCAGGAGCAGTATTAATGAATCATCTTGCTCAAATTGCCAAGGAAAATGACTGTACCCATCTTGCCTGGAATGCTGATGCTCGAAATACTCGCGGGCTTGGCTTTTATCATCGCTTAGGCGCAGAAATTATTGAGCAGCTCAGAAATCGATGTTTTTTGAGGTGGTCTCCTTGGTCAGCTGCGTAACGACAAAGGGAACGGACTATTTAGATTTTAAAGGGAATTTCTCATGCTTAAAGGAAAGATTGTGCGGATTGCTCGTCCAACCGATCAGCTAGCTAAGGTTGTCAGATTTTACACCGAAGGGTTAGGGCTTAAAATCCTTTATCATTTTGAAGAGCATGAAGGGTTCGACGGAGTAATGGTTGGAATCCCAGGAGAACTTTACCACTTTGAGTTCACGCAGCAACGAGGACACTTTGTTGGTCGCGCTCCAACACAAGATAATCTAATCGTTTTTTACCTTCCTGATCAACAAGAGTGGCAACATGCTGTTGAGCAAATGAATTGGCTCGCACATTGCAGTCGCCTTTGTTTTTCGCGAATACAATCCCAAGTCGAAAAATATCCCAGAAAAAGTTTCAGATTTGTCTACTTTTGAATCCTTCCTGTTGCAAAGTATTGGAAATTTTGACACGACCCTCCAAGCATGGTAAAAGTATTACGTAGTTCTATAAAAAGTTTCCCCATGAAAATTGGCCATCGCTTCCTAGCCTTAACTGGCTTGCTTTCTCTTTCATTTGGCGTATTGGCTACTGCCTCAGTTCACGCTCAGAACGTGCAACCACTGCAGTATGTGGCTGTGCCTCCCTGCCGGGTTGTTGATACACGCTTTACTCCTGGGGCTGCTGCCCCGCTCATAGCAAATACTGTGCGTGCCTTCCGAGCGACGGGCACTGACTTCAGCGGACAGGGTGGGACATCGGGCAGTTGCAACATTCCAGTTGGAGCGACATCGGTGTTTTTCAACTTCACCGTCACTGGTGCTTCAGCAAGTGGTTTTCTCACGGCTTACCCCTATAACCAAAACAACAGTACACAGCCCAATTCTAGTGTCATAAACTACAGTACAACTACGAGTACCCCCGCCATTGCCAATGGGATAGCGGTGCTTATTTGCGACGGTGGGACAACCGTTTGTGCCAATGATTTCTATGTCTCTGCAAACGTAGGAACGACCAATTTAGTGGTTGATGTTGTCGGCTACTATGCCCCCGATATTGGCAACAACAACACAGCCACTGGACGCTCTGCGCTCTTCTCCAACACAACAGGCAGCAGCAACACTGCCAATGGACTCTCTGCGCTCCAATCCAACACAACAGGCAGCAACAACATTGCAAGTGGGATCTTTGCGCTCGCGTTCAACACAACAGGCAGCAACAACATTGCCATTGGAAGCAATGCGCTCTTCAACAACGCAACAGGCAACAGCAACACTGCTATTGGACTCAATGCGCTCTTCTTCAACACATTAGGCTTCGACAACACTGCCAATGGAAACTTTGCGCTCCGAAACAACACAACAGGCGCCAGGAACACAGCCACTGGACGCGATGCGCTCTTCTCCAACACAATAGGCAACAACAACACAGCCACTGGAATTCAGGCGCTCGTCAACAACACAACAGGAGAAGGCAACACTGCCATTGGAGCAGATGCGCTCGAATCAAACACAACAGGCAGCTTCAACACTGCCAATGGAAACTTTGCGCTCCCAAACAACACAACAGGCGACAACAACATTGCCACTGGACGATTGGCGCTCAACTCTAACACAACAGGCAACAACAATGTTGCACTTGGAAGCTCGGCTGGTTTCAACCTGACAACTGGTAGCAATAACGTGGATATTGCTAATTTAGGTGTTGCGGGCGAGGGTGGTGTCATTCGCATTGGTACACCTGGTACACAAACTAGAACCTTTATTTCTGGGATTAATGGGGTCACAGCGAGTGGGGGCGTTCAGGTCTTTATTAACGCTAATGGGCAACTAGGAACGCTCACCTCGTCACGACGTTTCAAGCGCGACATCAACAACCTTGGTTCCCTCAGTGACCGTCTCCTAAAACTTCGGCCAGTCTCGTTTCGCTATAAACAAGCCACCGAACAAGGCGAGCATCCACTCCAGTACGGTTTGATCGCTGAGGAAGTGGCCAAAGTCTTCCCAGAGTTGGTGCAGTACGACAAAGAGGGCAAACCCATCACGGTCTACTACCACTTGTTGACACCTCTACTTTTGGGTGAGGTGCAACGTCAACAGGCTCAACTTGTCAGCGAAAAGTCTCAGTTGACAGCACTTCGCTCAAAAGAGCAAAGTCAACAAGTCCAACTAACAGCACTTCACTCTGACAACCAACGTCTACGCCAGCAATTGAGCACTTTACAAGCGCAGCAAGAGCAGATGCTTAAAGCGGTGAGTACAAGACTCAATAACCTAGAGCGGGCTGTCGAGGTAAACGGTAAAGCACCACAGGCACCCGCAACGGTGCTTACTGCTGTGCCCAGCACATCACGATAAACTCCCGCTTGGGCATGGCTTGGGGTGCTGACTTTGAACCATGCCCTTTGCCTTTTCTTTTGACTTAATTTTGGACACACTTTTCCAAGTATGTGAGCTTGAACAAAAAGCCGCAAGTTGAAAGAACTTGCGGCTCGGCTGATTTGGGAGAGGCTTACGATCTGGTCTGGAACGTAGACTGACCTTGGCCTGATGGCTTAAAAATCCTCACCCCCTTGGGCTTCGTCATCTTCTTGACTACGGGCACGGGAGAGAAGATCAAGGTTATCGACACGGATGACAGTGCGAATGCGGGGTTGTCCGGTTTCTTTGTCATTCCAGCGGGAAAAGCTGAGTTGACCTGTGACCCCAATCATCGAACCTTTGCGGACGTACTCACCTGCTATTTCGGCGGTTTTGCCCCAGATTTCGAGGTCGAACCAATCGGGAGGAGTTTCTTCACCAGCGCGGCGAAGACGGTTGACAGCAAGACTCATTTTGGCGACGATCTTGCCCGAATCGAAATAGCGCATTTCTGGATCTTGGCCAACCCGACCAACGAGGCTTACCAAGTTGATTCCAGGTTGCGCTTTGATTTTGGTGGCCTTCGTAGTTGTTTGAACTGCTTGGGCAGATTGAGGCTTGCGAGTTGCGGTTGCAGTAGCCATGCTGAACTCCTGAAAGTTGAAATTTAATTGATGAGCATGTGTTTGTCCCCTGGCGCTAGCCAGGGCAATTGCAAGGCAAAGAAATAATTCGCAGATGCGAAAAACTCCTACAAGGTCTAAAACCCTTGTAGGAGTAGTTTTCAGACTTTGAAGGTGAGCAAAGGTCGAAGCTTTGCCACGACTTGGACGCTACCTGCTGCAACTTGGGCATCGATCACAGGTTGGATCGGTTTGTAAGCAGCGGGAGCTTCCTCGAAACGACGCTCTGAACGCAGGGCAATGCAATCTACTCCGGTGAGTCCCATAGCATCTTCTCGGTGATCTGCTCCAGCACGGGTCATCTCAAAGCGACTCTTGCTACGGCCTGCGCCGTGGGAGGCGGAGTTGAGCAAATTGTCATTGCCTTGACCGATGAGCAAGTAGGAAGAAGTGCCCATAGATCCTGGAATGATCACCGGTTGCCCCGCAAAAGCTGGACAGGCACCCTTGCGGATCACCCAACCTGCTCCCTCAGGCAAGGTGATGTTGTGGGGCAGGTCGTAGACCAAAGGTGCTTCGATGTCCCCGTAGATTTCCCTTAGCCGAAGGCGCAGCAACTCAGCGAGCAGCAGACGATTGACGAAGGCGTAGTTGGCGGCAGTCGCTTCTGCCTCCAAGTAGTCGCGCACCAACTCTGGATTGGCTTGGACAGACAGCGGAAAGAGCTGGGCTGTTGGGTACTTCAGACCTGCAGGCCACGCTTTACGGGCATAATCCCGCCACATCCCGCCAATGTACTGACCTACATGGCGTGAACCAGAGTGGATCATAAAGGCCAGCTGACCCTCTTTTACTCCAAGTTGGTAGGCAGATTGCCGATCTAGTACCGATTCGACGGTCTGCACCTCGACAAAGTGATTGCCACCACCGACTGTGGCCATTTCACCATCACGTACCAGACCACTTTCAGGCACGAGTTCCTGCGGTGCCCACCGCCAATGACCCGCCATAGAACCACCCAAGTACACGCGATCAGCTTCTTTGGCGAGTTGGTCAAAGTCAGAATAGGCAACGCTTCCCATGGGGGCATCGATCATGGCATCGAGCCAGCCCGGAATACCGTGGGCGTAGAGGGCACGAGTAGCCTTAGCTTGCATCGTGACATCGCGGGTTCCAAAGAAGTAATCGCCCTTCATTGCTTCGACAAAGCGATCCCTCTGAGCCAAGAATCGCTCTACACCGAGATCTGCGACGTGCAAACGCATTCCGCAGTTGATATCGGTGCCGATGGCGGCGGGAATCACCTGGCCTTCGGTCTCGACGACGGAGCCGATGGCGACTCCACTGTTGCCAGGGTGGAAATCGGGGGTTGCGCAGGCACGGCAGACACATCCGCCACCGGGATGGCGGACAGCAGCCAAGTTTGCCAGTTGTTTAAAGGCTTTTGCTTCCACGACAAAATCGCTGGGCATCAGCACTTCAGCCATAGGTGCATCGGGTTCATCCTGGAGACGAACCGAGTAGGTATTGTTGTTGAACTGAATATCGAGACCTTCGCGGGAGAGTGCCCGCATCAGGCGTTGCATATTTTTAGGCTGCACAAAGTTTCCTCAAGAAATCTGCAAGGGCAGACCGTTTGTTGAGCAAGGAGTTTGTCGCAGCAATGCGGTAATTTCTATGATTGCACATAGGCATTTAGAAAAGCACGCAACTGTGAGATATCAAGGTGGCGAGGTCAGGGTGGAGACAATGGCAGTCAGTAAACCAATAAAGATATTTGCAATCTCTGGCAGTCTTCGAGCAACTTCTCTGAACACAGCCTTGCTTCGTGCAGCAATGCAACTTGTGGCTCCAGATATTGAAATCACTCTCTATGGCGGACTTGGAGCACTTCCACATTTCAACCCAGATCTAGAAGTCGAGGTTTTATCTGCGGTGACAGAGTATCGAACATTGCTCCAAAACTCGGATGGGATATTGATTTCCAGTCCAGAATACGCCCATGGCATCCCTGGGGTAATGAAAAATGCCCTCGACTGGGTGGTGGGGAGCGGAGAGTTTGTCAAGAAGCCTGTGGCCATACTTAATGGATCGCCACGGGCAACCTACGCTCAAGCTTCTTTAGTCGAAATTTTGACCACAATGGATGCCCATATCGTCGAAGAGGCATCCATCACTTTGCCTCTGCTAGGCAGCGGACTAGATCAAGTTAGCATCGCTGCTCATTGTGAGTTTGCTGGTGCATTGCAATCAGCTATGGCTGCTTTTGCAGACGAGATCCAGAAGCTGAAAGCCGCAATACTTTGAGAGAAGTGTTTCTGGTTCTAGGGTGGGCTGACTCTATGCATAGGGAATTGCACCTCGCTGCGTTTTTGTTCGGTTGCCATGAAGGGAGAACTATTAGAGGTCAACACCTCTAGCACAAGGCTAGAGGCTTGTCTCTCGATGCTATCTCGGAGACATGTGGGCAATTGACTGTGCCCTGCTCCCCAGACCCGAAGGCAGAAGAGATAATGTAGTTATCCCGAATGTTCATGGACGCATTTGTGTCCGCATGCGTCTTGAAGTTACACGCTTTGCAGTGAAATCGGGATTTGCAGCGATTAGCCTTTGCTGTGTGGCTGCATCGGTTGCATTTTTGGCTGGTGTAGCGAGGGTCTACGAAGACAACTCGCTTTCCCAGTGTCTCAGCTTTGTAGCCCAAGAACATCTCAAATTGGTGGAATGTCCAACTTGATAGCCACTTGTTTAACTTCTTGCCCCGACGCTTTGCGCGAATCCCCGAAAGGTCTTCAAGCACGAAGGTGGTGAACTGAGGCGCCCCGCAGGAAGCACCCTTGGGGTGTTGTCGGGCTAGCTGTTTGCTGAGGCAGTGATTTTTGTCGCGCATGAACCGCTTCTCACGTCCACTCATCGCCTTTAAGCGACGTTTAGCACAGAGAGTGCCTTTTTGCTGCAACTTCTTTCGATTATGTAGGTACCGCCGCTGTACGGCTCTGACTTTGTTGCCTGAAAGGAATTGACCGTCTGAGGTACTGACGAGATGGTACAGCCCCCGGTCAAGTCCCTGGATGCCATTTTCAACTTGCGTTTCAGGGGTAGTAGTCTCAAAGACTAACCGCACCCAGAAACGCTTTTGCGCATCATACGTATTTGTCGTTTGGCAGATGTATCTGCACCACGTCACCGATTCGTTTGCGCTTTTTACTTGTCATCAGGTCTACGGCATCCTCGTCTGATTTAGGTTTTTAAGAAGTACTTCCCCCTAAGAACTTATGGCTAAATGCCAAAGCATATCTTGGCCAGTACTGTTTATAAGCATAAGCTGTCCACTGTGGCCAAGTTATTGTTTAAGTCGCATGGGCTTTCTTGGCAAAATCAGAGCACCGATCCCAGGCTGGATGCAGATCTCGGATGGACCTCGTTGCCTCTTCCTGGATCTGGCTATTTGGAGCAAAGGTGATCCCAGACTTCCCGAGAAATCCTGGATAGGAGAGAAAGATCAACGGTTCTGGGCCAGGATGTTCTTTGTTCGCTCGTCTCGCTCCCGCCTCGAATGCGCTGTCCGCTCCCTCTGCTCCACCGGATCTCAACCGGATACCCAGATTGTTGAGTCTGTATCCTATTTTCTGCATAAGTTTGAGGGTATTTGCAGGGGTTTTGCGACTCCCGATCCCCGTGTACTCCAGTCCAGCCAGTGAGTGCGCCACGACAGATGCCTTTCTTTGGATTGCTCTGCTGTGTGCAACCCGCCGCAGGCGGCCTATCGGAAAAGGACAAATTTATTGAACTGATTTCCATTTTTGCTGCGTCGGTAGCATCTCGCTAGGATGACAATGCTTCGATCCTGACGATGCCACCTTCAATTGCATCAATCTGCAATCGATAACCGTAAAGCAAAGCCATGCCAATCAGTGGCTCGGTCTCCGACTCAGCGATATCAATTTCACGATACCCCCCATCCCAAATGACGCTTGCAGCATACAAATCAAACAACGTTTCGCTGCCATCACCCAATGTGACAATATCAGAGGCATTCCATGGCAGATCTAGGGCAGCAATGATCGCGGATGGCAAGCACAGAAACCCGTTGAACCCAGTATCGATAACAGCATCTACAAGTTGTCTTTTCCCATTTGCGCTTGCAACCACGAGTGGAGGAATAGCTTCTCTACGGTGACTTACGACCCCTTGCATCATCAGTCTTTTGCCACACTCCGCGCTCCAAAGTGATAGACAGCGCGATGTCCTATACGAATGACCCAGGGTTGAGCGTCTGGATATCGCTCGAACAGCCGATTGGTAGCAGGCAAAATGTTGTCATCGACTTCAAAGGCTCCAGTTTCAATGTCGATTGCGACAATTCTGCCATCATTTCCTGCTTCGACTTGCTGGCGAACGCTGGAGTCGTAGAGTGCTTGCCCACGTCGAGCCAACTCTTCTTTGCTATAACGTCGCTGGCGAACTGCCATGGGCTTGACCTCGTTAAAACCTGACCCCGCTTCATTCTAACCGGGAGCGAAAACTAAGCTGGGATTGTGTTGTGCAACCCGCCGCAGGCGGCCTAGCGGAAGAAAGAAAGACTGCAGATTACGCAAAAGCAGCAAAAGAACCAGCGTTGAAGGGGGCTAGATTATCCACATCGATGGGCAGAGCAGTTTGCTCTTCTTTACTCCCAGAGCAGTATTTCAGCACATAGCGGCTGATTAGACCGTGTAGATGTGCTTGGTAGAGAAAATCTTTCTCGAATTGCGCATCCCACTGCCCTAGCAGCACGGTTTGGCCTGACAGGTTCACATACTCAATGACAAAGCCATAGCTTTGGGCGCGTTTACCTTCTTGCAATGTGACTGAGTAGTGTTCTTTGGTTGTGGTTGGTTCAATAGTTAGGATCCGCATGAGTTACCTAAGAAAAATGGCTTCACCACTCCAATAGTTTACAAAATCTGCCAAATTCATTAATTACAGCATAAGAGAGTGTGAGACAATAAGTACACTGCTATACAACCAGCAGAGAGAGTTGTTTGATTTCACCGGAAAGAACGCTCCAATCTTGCTCAAATCTGGAAAGACACTGGCATTTGTCTTTGATCGCACCTGGGCAGACGACAAAGAATTCCTCAATGGTGGGATAGCCCTCGCCTTTGCGATACACATAGTATCTAGACCAGCCACCCGTTGTTTCAACTACTAATCCTTGCAAGGTCGCATTAGAGCACAGCAGGGCTTCCATTTGCGCCTGAGTGCCCCGATCAATTGTCTCGACATTGCGCCTTGCATTGACTGTGGTGCGAGCCGTCGTCCCATTGGCCGTGTAGATCCTTCGGACGCGGTAAAGGGCAAACTCTTCTCGTTCCAGACGATCCTGGTAAAGTTTCAGCGATTCAGAGCAACCACCCTCAACACAAATGTCGTAGACAGTCCCACTGCTGAATAAATGCATTCTTGGGTTGAGTGCCATGGCAAGCCCACCGATCCACAGTGCGAATGCTCCGGCTTTTGGCTGCTCCAAGAAGCGGGCAACTGCTGCATCACGACTCTGGAAGGGACAGTACTGGCAACAACTCTTTTTCCAAACCACTCCAAAATGCGAGTAGATGTAAGCCAAACATTTTTCGCGTGTCCACCCCCATTCAATCAATGGGTATCGGTAATTTTCTCCTCGGCACCCCTAGTCACTGGACTTATCGGCTCGCTTGGTTTCATCGACGTTGTAGCCAATGTAAGGTCCGAAGGGTTGATCAACATTGTCTTTGATCCAGGCATCGAGAACTTCCCCTTTAAAGCGAATCGCGCAAAGGTGCGGCCTGCCTAGTCTTGGAACCGTCCCCGATACGATCAAGTTGTCACTGAGGCGGTACTCACCTTCGATATGGAGTGTGGTTGGCCTACGGGAATCGTTTAACTCGATATAGCCATCTCTGATGCTCGGGCCATTGCGGGCGGCTTCGACAAACCTGATCTCACGTTCTCTCATCAATGGGAAGATGTGCGTTTCCACCAGTTCTTTGGTGTCCTCAAACTCATCCCCAGTCTGAGCTGTGAGAACCAGCAGTTCTGAGAGATCTAAGCTTTGGGTATTTTCTTCCAACATCCAGCGTAGGAGTATCGCTGTACTTTCGACTCCCATTCCATAGTTAAGAATATGGATCATCTTGAACTCTCCAATAGTCTTTATTCGCAGATGCGAATCAATATTGAGAGTCTGTTGCCCCAACGCAGTTGGCCGAAGTCATGATGCTTCGGTCAGATCTGGAGAGATACACCCAATGAAAAAGCTGGGTTGATCTTGTCTGGAAATACTTGATTTAATGTAAGAGAAATCAAAGTTCTTTGAGTTGTCAGTGTGTTTTGTGAAAAAATTGTTAGACATATGCGAGAGAACTAATGCCAATTGTCTTTAAAGATTTCGATATTTCCGACTTCTTTGAATCATCTCAATATGCGAGTGAATCCTATATTGATTCGCCGCCAACTCAAGACGAAATCGATTCTGTTGAGCGTACTCTGGGGTACTCATTACCAAAGTCGTACATTGAACTCGCACGATATCAGAACGGTGGAATTCCGCGCAAAACAAAATACCGAACTGAATACCCTACTTCATGGGCACAAGACCATATCGCAATAACTGGCATTTACTCGATTGGACATCGAAAGCTGTACTCGCTTTGCGGAGAGTTTGATTCCCAATTCTGGATTGATGAGTGGGGCTATCCTGCAATTGGTATCTATTTTGCGGATTGCCCTTCTGCAGGTCACGATATGCTCTGTCTTGATTATCGAGACTGCGGCAAAAATGGTGAGCCACAAGTTGTCCATATAGATCAAGAATATGATTACAAGATCACATTTGTCGCGAAGAACTTCGAATCTTTCATACGAGGACTTGAGAATGATGAGATTGACGGGGAGTAGTCTATGGGCAAGCTACTTTCTAGGCTTTTTAGTGTATTTAGACCTTTCTTATTGAGAGGAAGTACGATTACCTAAAGCAGCCTAATAGCAATAGGCACAACATCTTTTCTGAAAAATTACCGATTGCCAATGCACAAAAATCAGAAGTGCATTGTTATTTTGCTCGCTCTACCACGCGCACCCCGCCGCAGGCGGCCTATCGGAAAAAGGAAACCGCTTGAGCTTATAACGATGCTTCCAAGAGGCCAAAGTGAGAGCTGATGGAGGCAACTATTTGCTCAAGTGGCAAAGCGGAATCGATTTAGAGGGCTTGGGAGGGTGAGGGTTCTTCAAGAGTTTGCAACTGGCTGTCGATCAAAGCAGGCTCTATGAAGTGATTCTTTCTGTTTTGCAACCGATCATGCAGTAGTACTTTATCGGCTTTAAGATAAACAGTTCTCATCCTTGGATCATCAACTCTCAACAGTTCTCTGTAGGCTGCTTTGAGCGCAGAGCAGGCGAGGATTGCTTGTTGTCCATGGGCAAGCCAAGTATCAATTTGTTGCTGTAGGGTATCTAACCAAGGAGCACGATCCGCGTCAGTCAGGGGGATACCCTGCGCCATCTTGAGTCGATTGGCCTCAGAGTGAAAAGTATCCGCATCAGCGTATGTGCAACCCAATTTATTTGCAAGTGCCTCGGCCACCGTGGACTTACCTGAGCCGGAAACGCCCATCACAAGCAAAACAAGGATTTGTGTCAAAGTAGATCACTTTTCAATTCATCAAGAGTTGAAGTATTGACAATGATAATTGTAAGATTCTGCTCTTGATGTTCTGGGTACTCTTTGACAACAGCTTGAGTAAGGTGGCTTTCCAAATAGCTCCTGTGTTCAGCCAAGTCTGGATCGAAATCGCCTTGGTGGA
>JACMLN010000035.1 GCA_014379585.1 Gloeobacterales cyanobacterium ES-bin-313
ATGGAAATCAAATTGGCTGATTCCGCAAGTTATTTACTTTGACAGTTGCGGCGACGACACTTTTTGTTGTCTACTAACTAGATCACAGAATTTGGATGGTACTGAATCTCCTGCGTGTTAACGCTTTACAGGCAAGCGCGCCCTAAAAATTCTGGGTTTTGATCGCTAGGCGAAACAGGGTGCTGTATTCGAATGCCTAAGAGGTGGAAGAGATGTCAAGTTTAGAGAAATGGATGGCTGCCGCGTCTGCCGTCTTGGTGAGCGGTACTTTACTAACGTTGGCAATGCCATCCGTGCAGGCCATATCCCCGACGCCTCAACTGCCAACGTTGAAGCCTGCCGAAAACCTTGCCGTCGAGAGCAATAAGGCTAAGGTTCCGCACACCATCTCCCAAGTTCTGATTCCTGCGACTGCGCCGATTCTTGCTGATCCGCCTAGGCTAGGAGGGCGAATCTTTCGTGCTGCACCGAAACCTGTTACTGAAGCTGAACCCCTGCGGGTGGCTCAAAAACGCGTAGCGGCCTCAGAACCAGTTCTTCGAGTCGCCTACAAGCCGCTGCCAGAAATTGAAACCCTTCGAGTCGCTCACAAGCCTTTGCCTGCACTAGAGTCTCTGCGCAGCACTTCAAAACCTTTTTCTGAGCAGGATTCATTGTTTGCGCTACGGGCAGCTCAAAAGCCTTTGTCCGAACCGGAACTCCTCCGTGGTGCTCCAAAGCCTGTTTCTGGGTCGGAAATCCTTCGTAGTGCCCCACGCCCATTCCCCCAGACATAGATCCACGAAATCTTCATGAGTGATTTCAATGCTTAAATATATGCTAAGTTCGGGAAATCCTCCTGAAAAGCCGCCCGGACAGTAATAGATTTGCTTACTTCTTTGACGCTCGCAATTACCCTGAACTCATGGTAAAGATCCACGAATTGCTCACCGAACTCAGCCACATATTCCATAAATACTAAAGCTTCTCCGCCACTAGCCATACCAAAGTCACTACTTTCCATAGATATTGCTCATCGCACTATTTCAAAACCTTGATTTCACTTTTGCACCCTAACCTGACCGTCTCTACCAACTGGACAAGCTCGTTGCCCCTTGAGAGTTTGCTGAACTTTTAGGATTTCCTGAGCAGGAATATCTTTGAATCTCCTCACTTTTTTCTCTGCTACTGCTAACGAGCCTACTTCATATTTATAAACATCTTCAGCAAGCTTGCGAGTGTAGCTCGTATCTTTCCAGCACATGCCAAGGTTCACCCATCTCTTGCTCGATTAGATAAATAGTCGGAAAAGTGATCTCGATAATTTCAGGCAACTGTGATGTACCGCTCACTAAATTACCTGCCGATTTTGGGTTTCTCGGATGTGCCAGTGTGATGTGAGGCTTCTGATTTCTAATGCCTTTCGAATCAAGAACATACTCTCGTAGGCGTTGAAACTCATACTCGCCTTCTATGCAATTTAATAGTAGACCATGTCCAGAAAAGATCTCTGGCTTACCGAAACTCAAAGTTAATGGTTTGAATGGAATCTTGTTGAGGCGATCTTTCAATTTCGAAAGTTCAGGGAGTTCATCCTCTCTGCATAAAGTGATATGTGCAGGGATCAAACTGCTTTGAATTGGATCAACAACTTTTCGTACAGCTTCAATGTCTTGAGCTGCATAAGTAGGAACATACATGCTTAATTGCTTACGAATTTTGGGCATTCATCTCACCGCCATACATTACTAAGAATCTAGGGGATGTCGCAGTCCTCGACTCACTGCAACTTTCAATGCTTGTGCTTTGCGCACCAATCCGCGCCGATAGATTTGCATAAGTTGATCTAGCTGAAGAGTGGTAGTTTCGTTAAGTAGACCTTCACGGCCATCATCTAGAAGTTTACTAAGTGCTAGTTGCTGATCTGGCGACATTTGGATGTCGGCCAAGTCAAGGACTTGCTGATCAGATAAAGACTCAATCGATAAAGCGCTCATAGTCGCGGCACCTTGCAGGTTCTAGTTTTTATTTTCATGGGTAAAGTTTTTGCGAGATCAAGACTTGGCGGATTTGTAAGCGAGTTGGCTCATTGAACTTTAATAGAAAAACAGTTGTGCGCCCGCTAGGAGTTATCCCCAAAATATGATCATCTACGAGGGTAAAGTGGTCAGTCCAAGTTTGTAATCGCGGATTGAACAATGGAGTAATTTCTCCAGTAAATGGGTCAATGCTAGTAAGGTCTGAACCTTTCCGCCGATTACAGGGCAAACAAGAAAGTACTAAATTTTCCGAGATTGTTTCTCCTCCGTGTTTTACGGCCAACACGTGATCTATTTCATGAGTATAAGTAGAAAAATTTTGATGAATTCGACAATACTCATATTTTTCTTCAGCACGATGAACTACCTGTTGCCGTAAAGAGACAGGAATGTAGGAAGTCATGGTGCGTCAGAAGCACCAGTAGCACTTTTTGTTGCAGTATAAGCTCTTACTTTCAATAACGTCATGAGTGCATCAAGTTGTTCATTCATGTTCAGTTCAGCTATCTCAGAAGAGGTAAGGCTCATACTTCGATTTTTGTCGAGCAGTTCCCGTAAGCGCATTTGAGAGCGTTCGGAAACTTTAAAAGCGACAATTTGTTCAGAGGTAGGGCGAGTGACCAAGAAATCAAGAACTTCTGAATACATAGAAGGCAATTCAGCGAAATGAGCAACTGGCAACCCTGCTGGGGAAGCGTGTTCATCGGGCAAGGTCATAGCAATTAGACGAGCAAAGAGTTCTGGAAGCTGATTTTGGAACGGCGCAAGCCGTTGCGCTAAATCGTCCGAAATTTCGATGGTTAGTTGTGCCATTTGCAACCTGGGTGTGAAGGGCTAATGCTTCATTTCTAAAGTATTTGTTTATGGAGTTCTAAGCAATACTGCCTCGTTTGCGTGCTTCTTTGCGGGAGACGCGGATGCCTTTGAGGCCAGCGCGGGAGAGTTCGTTTTCGAGCATGGCAAAGAATCGTGCTCTGTCTCCGCCTTGGACGACGGCACGGTTGTGGGCTTCGGCTAAGACCACCGGATAGCCGTAGCCTTTGTCTACTTGGGAAAGGCAGATGCCAAGGACGCGGTCGCGGAGTTCGGGGTCGATGGCCACCCACTTGGGCATCTCGATGCGGGCGACTTCGGAGCCAACATTGAGGTAGCAGAAGTAAATGCGGTGGTCGCCGTAATGTTCGAGGATGCGGGAGGTGCTCGCCCACAGTCCAGAACGTTCACCCGGCTTCAAAATTGTTTCCCAAAGGCGGCGGTCGCTGAGGCTGTGCAAGAGGCCGCAGGGTGCGCCCCGACCTGAGTTGCCTGGGCAGTGTTTGTCGCAGTCAGGATCGGTGTGGGGACAGAGTTGGAGGCGCAGGAAGTTCATACCATCGGTGGAGCGGGAGGAACTGATGTAGCCCGCGATGGGGATGCGTTTTTCTCGGAGGCGTTGCCAACTTGTGAGGGCGGGTTCAAGCAAAGTTTTTTGAAATTTGGGAGCGACTTGTTCGAGTTGCCACTGAATTAAGGAGCCGTCTACGAGGGCAGCACTGGGCTTTTCGGCCACGGTGTTGTCGATGGCGAGGTCAGCGAGAACTTCGGTTTCAGCGCGGGAACGGCGCAGGGCAAGGCATTCTTCGGAACTGAGTCCCCAAGGGCCAAAGAGATCTTCTTCGCGGTAGTAGACTTCGGGCTGGCTATCGAGGATCGGGCGCTGGCCTGTGCCGTAGTGGAGGACGACTTTGCCGACGTTGATCAAGAAACAGTAGGCGATCTCGTGGTGGCTGGGGGTGATCTGGGAGCCGTCTGTGGCAATGACGGTGTGTTCGCCGGAGACGGGTTCGATAGTGTAAACCTTGTCGAGGGGTTCGAGGGGTTCGCCGACCAGAAAAGTGACTTTGGAGCGGACTTCGGTGGAGCGCTGGACGACGGCTTGCTGGTTTGCCTGGACCGAGCCTAAAATCCGGGTGGCCTCCGTCAGTCGGCGGCTCGAAAGCTTCGACTCTTCGAACAGCTTGGTACTCACACCCCGCATCTGGCGTGAAACTTTGAGAAAATCCAGCATGTGCGCCCCAGGTTTAGTGCATGTCATGGACAATTGTTATCAGCAACCTAGCGCATTGTGTACGCTTGTGCAAGGGGTTTGGGCAGATTTTTGTGTGCCTGGGCGATTTTCGGGTCGATTCAGCAGTTAGAAACCCAATTTTTGAAGCACTATTAAGTACCATGAAGCAGGATCAGGGGATTTTCTATGCAGCTCACTTGCGAATGGATCGACTCGCTCAAAACCGTGACCCCAGAGAGTTGGAATCGTTTGGTGGGCGAGGGTTCGCCTTTTTTGGAGTGGGAGTGGCTGCGTACCCTTGAACTGTCGGGCTGTGTTTCCCCCAGCGAAGGTTGGCAACCCTGTCACTTGTTGGTGAAGCGGGGCAATGCTCTGGTGGCAGCAGCGCCGATGTATCTTAAAGGCCACAGCTACGGCGAATTTGTCTTCGATCAGGCGTGGGCAGATGCAGCAATGCGTATGGGATTGCGTTACTATCCGAAACTCTTGGGCGCAACGCCCCTCACTCCAGCCACAGGCTATCGATTCTTGATCGCTGAGGACGAAGATCCTGAACAACTCATGGGCAAGATGATGAACGCCATCGACGACTTTGCCCGCAAAAACAAGTTGGTGTGTACGAGCTTTTTGTATGTGACCCCAGAGGGACGCGAAGCGTTTCAAAATCAAGATTGTCTCGAACGGATTACCCATAACTATCAGTGGTCGAATGAGCAATATAAAACCTTCGACGATTTTCTAGAACGCTTCAACGCCAACCAACGCCGCAATATCCGTCGAGAACGGGCTGCTCTTGAAAAGGAAAATATTCATTTTCGCACCTACCGAGGCACAGAAATTCCCGACGGCATGTACGACTTTATGTATGACCTTTACGACAGCACCTGCCGAAAATTTTATTGGAGTAGTAAGTATCTGAATCGTCAATTTTTTCAAATGATTTCGGAGTGCTTTCAAGATCGCACGGTCTTTATCGCGGGTCAACGGGAAGAGGAAATCCTCAGTCTCTCGTTCAACATTCGCAAGGGCGAGAAAATGTATGGGCGCTACTGGGGCTGCGTCGAAGAAGTAAAATTTTTGCACTTTAGCACCTGCTACTACGAGCCTGTAGACACGGCTATACGTTTAGATATTCAGCGCTTCGATCCCGGTGCAGGCGGATCTTTTAAGATGCGCAGAGGCTTCGCCGCCACCCCCAACTACAGTTTCCATCGCATCTATCAACCGCGCTTTGCACAGATCCTCGATGATCACTTAAAAATTGCGAATCGCTCTGAATATGAACGCATGGATGCCCTCAATCAGGACCTTCCGTTCAAAGAAACCCCGGAAATCGCCCTGGAAGTGTAAAGGAAACGGAATTGATTAAGTTTTGATCCTCAACTTTACAAAGATCCTTTAGAATTAAGTGACATGAATTTATACCTATTACAGTCTCATGCAACAGACTCGTGAAACCACTAGCGTCCTTTCGGATCGCGAATTACAAGTCCTAGAACTTGTGGCTGCGGGTATGACCAACGAAGATATTGCCGATACCCTTGAGATTAGTAAGCGCACTGTGGACAACCACGTCAGCAATGTTTTGAGAAAAACTGGTACGGAAAATCGTGTTGCCCTCGTTCTCTGGGCGCTGCAATGGGGGAAAATTTGTATCAACGAAGTCAATTGCTGCTCGATTCATGATCGTCCCCCCCTTGGTTCCCACTGATTGGATCCGCGTTCAGTTTCCTGGGTGGCCCCTCGCCATTTACCGGGAGTTGGCAACCCACCTGAGGCAGCTTGGAATGCAAACAGAGGTGTTTTTGCGGACGACTCCAGACTTTAACTACTTACTCGATCAAGTCGAAAGTCTCGGTTTTACAGTGCCAAAAGAACGGCAAGTGCGCGACCACACCGCCGGGATTCTCCAATACTATATCGACCGCTACTGGGAAGCGCCGATCTCCAAGGGGCAAAATCCTTCCATTTTAATTGGAACGGAAGTGATCCCCTGGAAGCGTGGTTTCGATTGGCAGGCGCTCTTTTAAACTGCTACAGGACGGTGGCTCTCGTACCAAGCAATGGTCTTGGCGAGTCCTTCGTCGAAATCAACTTTTGCCTGAAAGTCGAACAACTTTTGGGCAAGGGTCGTATCTAAGCAGCGACGGGGTTGTCCATTGGGCTTATCGGTTTCCCATACGATTTCCCCTTTGAATTCCATCAAGGCACAGAGTTTCTCCACCAAATCCCGAATCGAGATTTCTAAACCTGTACCGAGGTTGACTGGCTCACCGCCATCGAAATGTTGTGCCGCTTTGACGATGCCTGCAGCGGCATCATCCACGTACAAAAACTCGCGGGTTGGGCTGCCATCACCCCAAACGGGAAGCTCGGTCTGCCCTGCCAGTTTTGCTAGGGCAATCTTGTGGATCAAAGCGGGAATGACGTGGGAACTCTTCGGATCGAAGTTGTCCCAAGGGCCGTACAAATTCACAGGCAATAGATAGACACCGTTAAAACCGTACTGTTGTCGGTATGCCTGTAACTGAACGAGTAAGGCTTTTTTGGCAATACCGTAGGGGGCATTGGTCTCTTCGGGGTAGCCCTCCCAAAGATCTGCCTCTTTGAAGGGGACGGGCGTAAATTTTGGGTAAGCGCAGATCGTACCGACACAGACGAATTTGGCGACTCCAGCAAGATAACTCTCCTGGATGAGGTTTACGCCCATGGTCAGGTTGTCGTAGAAAAGTTCCGCTGGCTTTTCACGATTGAGGCCGATGCCACCGACTTTTGCGGCGAGGTGAATAATCAGGTCTACGCCCTGAACTGCTTTTTTGCAATCTTGACTCAACCGCAAATCGAGTTCGCTTGAACGTGGGCTCGTAATATTTTCAGAACGTGCTCCCTGATTGAGCAACGCATCGACAACATGGCGCCCCAAAAAACCGTTGCCGCCAGTTACAAGAATCTTCGCACTGGCCAGATCTGTAGTCATTCCACCAAAGTCTCACAGCGACAAATAACAGTCTACCCGTTTAAGCTCCCAAATAAGAAGGTTTACGGTGGTACCCCTGTGTCGTAGGATCGTCAAAGTATTGTGGCTGTTCAATGGTTCATCGCACCGCTCCACTCAAAAGTGCCGAACGTCAATCCGCTTGGCAGAACTATAGACTGGACGCGTTTTTGATTAGCCTGACGATTCTCTGGGATAGCTGTTCGGTGGCACTCGCCTACGTGACTGCCTACCAATGGCGTGCTCTCGCTCCCAACACGCTCTTTAGTCTCGATTTTTACTGGCGGCTGGCGCAATTTAGTGGGGTGAGTACCCTGGCAGTCTTCGCCGTCTTGGGACTGTATCGTCTTCCGGGTTATCAGTCGCGCTTCGACGAAACAGTGAAAGCTTTCTTAGGGGTCACCGTTGCTTTTACTCTTGTGCTGGCAGGGGCATTCTTTTTTCGTGAAGCCTCATTTTCGCGGATTGTCGTGGCGTCTGCTTGGGTTACAGCCGCTTTCGCGATTGTTTTAGGCCGCCTTTTGCTTCAAGAACTAAATCGCACCCTCAGGCAGCGTGGCTTTGGACTGCGGCGAGTTTTGGTCGTCGGCACAGGACGTAGTGCCCTGGCTTTGGGAGAATTGCTCGCCAAAAATTCCCAATGGGGTCTCCAACTTGCAGGCTACGTGACGGAAACGGATGCCCCCCAAGCCGTTGCCCAACTGAGTACTCTCGGTCAGTATTTGCAGGAAAATCCGGTCTCCGAAGTCTGGTTTGCCCTGCCGGATTGGCCTCGTCGCGAACTTTTAAGTCTGTTGCAGGTTGTCACAGCCACAGGTCACAGCCAAGTGCGCCTCGTACCGGACATTCTCGAATTTGTGACTGCCCGAATGCGGGTGGACACTTTCGGTGGCACCGCCCTTCTCACTCTCCAGGAAACCCCTCTACGCCTCTGGTACAACCGTTTTCTCAAGCGGATCTTGGATGTTGTGTTGGCGGGTGGAGGACTGATCGTCGCGATGCCTCTACTTGTTGTGCTCGCAGCACTGGTGAAATGCACGAGTGCTGGCCCAATTTTTTATTCCCAAGAGCGCATTGGGCGGGACGGCGAAGTGTTTGGGATTCATAAGTTTCGGACGATGCGCACCGACGCTGAAGCCCAAGGACCAGGTTGGACGACCAAAGATGATCCAAGGCGTACACCCGTGGGTGGATTTTTGCGGCGTAGCAGTCTCGATGAATTGCCACAACTATGGAATGTGCTCGTTGGCCAGATGAGTCTTGTCGGCCCTCGCCCCGAACGCCCTGTCTATGTGGAACGCTTTAGTCAGGATATTCCGAAGTATTTTGATCGGCATCTGGTCAAAACAGGCATCACCGGCTGGGCACAAATTCATGGTTTGCGCGGCGATACGTCGATTCCCGAACGTGTGCGCTACGACCTTTACTACATCGAGAATTGGTCGTTACTCCTCGACATTCGCATTGTTTTGGTGACGATTTGGCAGGTTGTTTTCACGACCGACGACGCTTACTAGCTTTGTGCTCTGGGATATGATGGCTGGGGATGACTCAGGATAGATATGCGCAATCTCGTGACTGGTGGTGCTGGATTTATCGGCTCACATCTTTGTGATCGGCTACTAGAGCGAGGGGATGAAGTCCTCTGTTTGGACAATTTTTATACCGGTGCCCGTACTAATGTCGCGCACCTGCGGGATCATCCCAACTTTGAGCTGATTCGCCACGATGTGATCGAACCGATTTCTTTGGAAGTGGATCGGATCTTCCATTTGGCCTGTCCGGCATCGCCAGTTCATTACCAGGCCGATGCAATTCAGACGATCAAGACCAGTGTGCTCGGCACCATGAACATGCTCGATCTGGCAAAGCGCCTCAAAGCACGGATCTTGATTGCCTCTACCTCCGAAATTTACGGCGATCCCCTCGAACACCCCCAAACAGAAGCCTACTGGGGCAACGTCAATCCGATCGGCATTCGCAGTTGCTACGACGAGTCGAAACGGATGGCCGAGACGCTCATGTTCGACTATCACCGCCAACATGGGGTCGATATTCGGGTGATGCGCATCTTCAATACCTACGGGCCGCGCATGAACGAGCACGATGGTCGCGTCGTCAGTAATTTTATCTGTCAAGCTCTGCGGGGTAAGCCTTTGACCGTCTACGGAGAAGGCCAGCAAACTCGAAGTTTTTGTTATGTGGATGACAATGTAGACGGCATGATGCGGTTGATGGATGGGGAGCACATTGGCCCCATCAACATTGGTAATCCCAACGAATTTACGATTTTAGAGCTTGCCCAGAAAGTGCTCGAAATGGTGAACCCAGAATTGCCGATTATCAATCTGCCTTTGCCTTCCGACGATCCGCGCCAACGTCAGCCAGATATTACCAAAGCTCGGACGCTCCTCGGTTGGGAACCGAAAGTCTTTTTGGAAGAAGGATTAGCGCGTACGATCGCCGATTTCCGTGCCCGTCTGCTTGGAAAGTAGTCCAGCGTGGGTGCTTTTTGTGAAATACCTCTGATCGAGCGCACCTTCGCCACTTTGGATCTAATCGAAAGGCGTGGGTTTAGTGTTCGCCTTGAATGCCTTGCTGAGTGGATGCTCGGTGGCTCGGTGGATCCTGGATTGCTTGGGCATCTGGTGGCGAAGACCGAAGGACTTTTTTTGAGCGATGGCCTTGTTCATACCCAAAGTTTCGACTTAGCCAGCCTTGGGCGCACCCTGGAACGTCAACGCCTTCACCCCGCCCATTGCCTGAAGTATTGGCCCGAAGTCGAGGAATTTGTCCAACGCCTGAAGAAACGCTGTCCCCAGATTCGCTGCATTGCTTTAGCTGGTTCGATGGCCGCAGGGGGATTTGTGGAGAGTGATGATGTGGATTTCAACCTCTTTGTTGAAGATGGCACGCGCTACACGACCTACTTGCAAGCCGCGCTTCTCGCCCTCGAATTTAGTATTCGCCACCGCCGTAGACCGACCGATGCCCATTCCCGACGTTGGCTCTTTCCAAAGCTGATGAGCATCAATGTGATTTGGACAGACAGTGATATCCGTCCATTTGTGCGTCGAGATGGAGCCATGGCCCTTGAACTTTTTTTGAGTCGGCCTTTGATGGGAGAGAGCTATTTCAACACCATGCTCGGCTGCAATCCTTGGCTCGATGACTATTTTCCTCAAGTTGGCTCTGGTCAGTGGGCCTGCAACCGCCTACAACAACAACCCAAGCCGTTTCAACTTTTGCAGGAGCGCTTGAGCTACCAAGCTGCTTATCTCGGCTGGCGTTGGGTGATGTGGTGCCGCCGCCATAATCCAGAAGCCCTCGCCCGTGTCGCCCAAGTTCGCCGTTACCAAAGTCCCTACGCCCTCTTCGAAATGCTCCCAAAGTAATCGTTCGCCATTGCGGGTTAGAGAGTAGACAGAACCATTCAGGAGAGTTCGGTATGATCATTAAGGTATTTGGAGAATGATCAGATGCAAATGCGCCAAGTTGGACTGCTGCTGGGTGGATTGTTACTTGTTGGCTGCGCTGGTGGCTCAGCGGGCAAGATTGAGATCGCCCTGAAAGATCTTAAAGTGACAGACTGCCCAGAGGGCACCAAGGCCAACTCAAGTGTGAGCGTCAACGATGCGCCCAACATTCCATCTCGCTGCTATTTGATCGTCGGGACTGCCGAAAATCCTGGAACAATTCCAGCGCAAGATGTCGATGTCTTCGGAAAAATTATCGATGCAAATGGTACTCCGGCAATCACCCGCCGTCGGGTTGGCTCTGTCGCCTCAATTCCAGCAGGGCAAAGCCCCTTCCGCCTAGAAGTTTACTTGCCAGCAATTTCTAAGGCACCCTTTACGCTAGAAAGCATGAAAGCCGCAGGCTTTACCACAAAAGTTTTGGATAAGCGCTAGGCAAAGCCTAAGCACTCGCTGCCAAGCGAAACGACTGAGTCTCTAAAGCAAGGAGAACACGTCCATACTGATCGGACTCATCCAACTCGATGATCCACAACCCAGTACCATCGACTCCACAAATGCGTCCAGACTTGCCACGGTAGGCCTGATAGAGGATTTCAACTTGCTTGCCGAAAAAACTAAGGGTTTGAAACACGACTCTGCTCCTTTACGCCGACCTAACTTGGTGAAGACATTGCGCCCAACTGAATACAGCCGCTGTATACATGTTTTATACTTTAATCTGCAAAAGTCAACTCTTTGGTATATTAGCTAGCAAAAGTCCAATTTACCTCCGCATAAACGCGTATACTGACCTGTATGCCGAAAGTCACGAGTGAGAAAAAGAAGGGTAAGACAGGTCGCCCAAAGAAATTTGGTCGTCCAACTCGTGCTTTTTACTTAGTGCTTCCAGAGGACACTGTGGCGAAGCTGCGCCTTTTTGATAGCGACATGGCTACAGCGATCGTGAAATTTGTCGAAGGCACACCCCTCAACACCCTGCCAGACGGTGTGGAAGCTACTTTGCTCACCAAAGACAAGACGCTGCTCTGGGTCGGTGAAGTTCCCAGCTTAAAAATCTGGCCAGGTGTTTTGCTGGCTCCCATCGAGCCAGGGCGTAATCTTTTGGTTTTCGAATCTGACTACGACTTCTGCACATTCGAATTAGAACTGCGAGATGCCTTAGCCGATGGCGCTATTCAACCGGAAGATCTGCCCATTCTCTCAAAACTGGCAGATACGCTCAGAAATTTGCGGCGCGATCACAAAATTGTCATTAGCCCCTGCTTGCCTAACCCTACGCAAAATGGTCCGGGCTGAGGTATATTGTCAATAAGCACGGCTATTTGAGAACAGAATTATGGTCTCTGAAGTGTCTCCCTATACGCCAACGGCTTTAAAAGCCGAACTCAATGCGAAGGGCTGGCGGATGACTCCCCAGCGCGAAATCATCCTCAAAGTTTTCCAGCAGTTGCCAGAGGGCAACCACCTCAACGCTGAAGAACTCCACGAAACCCTCGAAAAGCAGGACAGCGGCATCAGCCTTTCAACGGTCTACCGCACCTTAAAGTTGATGGCCCGTATGGGTATCTTGCGGGAGCTTGAATTGGCTGAAGGCCACAAGCACTACGAGATCAACCAGCCCTATCCCCACCACCATCACCACCTCGTCTGCGTGAAGTGTTATCAGACCATCGAATTCAAGAGCAACCCAATTTTGACTATCGGTGCAAAAGCAGCCCAAGAGCGGGGTTTCAAGCTACTTGACTGCCAATTAACGATTCATGCGATTTGCCCTGAGTGCCAACGCTCGATTGTTCAATGACTGAACACTTCTACCGAACACGATATTTTCTGATTTCATTTTGGCTAGACGTATGGCTATTTGTGCGGGAAGTTTAGACAGAGCACTATAGAGAGCGTGATGACACGGTATGCTGCAGATGAAGCGCAACCGAATGGATAAAATGAAGCTTTCGATGATCTCCCGATGATCTCCCGACGAACTTTTGCAGGCTTGACCCTGACAAGTCTTTTTGCTGGCACCCGCTCCGCCGCTGCGGCGAGTGAAACTTGGGTCAACCGCACCCTTGCCCAGCTCGATCTTGATGCCCGCATCGGTCAACTGATGATGCCGATGCTCGAAGATCAACAAGAAGGGCGGCTCTTAGTGGAGCGCTACAAAGTTGGTGGCTTTGTCACCTATCGTGAACCTGCCGAGGCTCTCGCCCTACGCTTGAACCGCCTCCAGCGTCTCAGCCAGGTCCCTCTGCTCTGCTCTGCGGATTTTGAGCGCGGTGTCGGTGCTTATATGGATGGTGCAACCGAGTTGCCCGTAGCCATGGCCATTGGTGCGACAGGTCAAAGTGATCTTGCCTACGCGGCTGGCCAAGTCACTGCTCGCGAAGCCCGCGCCATTGGTGTGCATGTGGTTTTTGCCCCTGTCCTCGATGTCAACAACAATCCCAAAAATCCGATCATCAATGTGCGTTCCTTCGGAGCCGATAGCGCGGAAGTAGGCCGGCTTGGAAATGCCCTTGTTCGTGGCTTGCAGTCCAGTGGTGCATTGGCAACGGTGAAACATTTTCCGGGGCACGGCAACATCGCTACAGACAGTCATCGGGATTTGGGTGTGCTGAGTGGCAGTCTTCAAGAACTCAATGCCACCGAACTTGTCCCTTTTCGAGCCGCCCTCGCCGAGACCCAAGGTGTGATGGTAGCGCATCTCTGGGTCAAAGCCTTCGACAGAAATCCGATGCCTGCCACCCTCTCCCAAAGAGTGATCGACGGCTTTTTGCGCAAACAACTGGGCTACAACGGCTTGATCTACACCGATTCCTTGGGAATGGGCGGCGTACTCAACTACGTCAATGGCAACTGGCCTGCAGCCCAGGTTCTTGCCCTACAGGCTGGCTGCGATGTCCTCGTTCTGCCAACTTCCAATGCAAAGAATGCTACTCATGCTATGGCCGTTGAGGGTGGCATCAAAGCGATCAAAGTGGCAGTCCAACAGGGTCGCCTCAGCCCGCAACGCATCGAACAGTCTGTGCGCCGGATTCTCACTGCCAAAGCCTGGGCGGGACTCGACCGCCAATCCGCTGTTGATCTCAACGGTTTATCTATTTTAGGGAGCAAAGCCCATCGCGCTGTCGCCGACAAAATTGCCCGCAGTGCCCTCACCCTCGTCCAAGATCGCGAAAAGCTTCTTCCGCTCGCCGCATCAGCTCCAATTGGAATCATTTCTCTCACCAACCGAGAGGGGAATGGTGCTTTTGGACGAGCCAGCGGTGCCTTCGTCCCCGCCGCAAAACTGAACCACAAAGTCGAGGCTCTCAACTGGTCATTGACTCCTACCGACAGCGAAATCGCTGCGAGCCTTGACCTTGCCCGACGTTCACGCATCATCGTGATCGCAGCCACTCTCAAGGTTTTTGTTGGGGATAACAGCGCTGGCTTGTTGCCTGCCCATAGTGCTGTCCTCGCCCAAATTGCCGCTGCGAACCCGCGCATCGTCTTCATCTCTTTTGGCAGTCCCTATGCCCTCGCCAGTCTGCGCAATCTCTCTACGTTGATCTGCGCCTACGACGAATCCAAAGTGATGCAAGAAGCAGCAGTTCAAGCGCTCTGGTCACCGGAACCTTGGGTGGGCAAGCTCCCTGTCACGATTTGATGTTTGGCTTTGGACTTCACACGTCTACAGATGTTTTGGGCCTCGGCCTCCAAGATGGGGATGCTCTGATCGTCGGGACTTGGCCTGAAGGTCGAAAACTGGCTGAAACCCTCCATAGCCGCATCCAAGAAATCCTCGCAGGTCACCCCTGGAGCGAACTCGGTTGGGTCGCAGTTTGTCTTGGACCTGGCAGTTTCACCGGAACACGTATCGGCGTGATCACCGTCCGTACCATTGCCCAAGCCCTAAATATTCCGACTATCGGTATCTCAGCGTTGGCGGCCATCGCCGAAGCCAGTCAAATCGAGGGAGATATCGCCGTTTCTCTCGATGCGCGGCGAGGAGATCGCTTCGCTGCCCTTTTTCGCCGTGATCCGGAAAACTTATTTGTATTGCGTACAGACATCTTAGTGGAAGCGCCCCAGTGGGCCGATTGGCTTGCCACACTCCCCGAAGCAACAACCCACATCGACGGCGACAGCATTTCTCCATTGCCCATTGCTGCCCTAATGACCCTTGCAAATCGCCAGTTTGAGCAGAACCAGACCCAACCCTGGCAGACCCTTGAACCTTTTTATGGACGACCAGCGCCCATTCATCCTGGAGCATTGTAAACAGCAGAGCCGCAACGGCTCTAAGGCAATGTCAGAATATCGACCCCATCGTCGGTCACAGCAACGGTATGTTCGAACTGGGCACTAAAGGAACCATCTTTGGTGACAGCAGTCCAACCATCGCTAAGTGTCGTTGCTTCCCAAGTGCCAACGTTGATCATCGGCTCAATGGTGAAGACCATCCCTGTTTTGAGGCGCAGTCCTCGACCCCGAATCCCATAGTGCGGAATCGAGGGTTCTGTATGAAAAATCTTACCGACACCGTGACCGACAAAATCTCGCACGACACTAAAGCCCTGCCCTTCCGCATATTCCTGAATTGCGGCACCGATATCACCGACTTTGTTGCCCGACTTCACTTCGGCAATGCCGAGCATCATCGATTTGTAGGTCGTCTCGACAAGATGGCGAGCCACATCGGAAACCTTACCGACACAGAAGGTCTTGCTCGTGTCGCCGTGGTAGCCGTCCAAGATCGGGGTGACATCGATATTGATAATGTCTCCTTCTTTGAGGACTTGTTTTTTATTCGGAATACCGTGGCAGATCACCTGATTCACGCTGGTGCAGATGTGTTTGGGAAAGGGATTCTTGGGGCTGCCATAGTTCATCGGTGCACTAATGGCACCCCGCGCTTTCGTCCATTCAGCGCAGAGGCGGTCTAATTCTTCGGTGGTCACGCCTGGCTTCACAAACGGTTCAATATAGTCCAACAACTGCGCTGCGAGACGACCTGCTGCGCGCATTTTCTCAATTTCTTTATTGGATTTAATCTCAACCGGTTTAGGAATTCTCAGCAGACCCATGACAAATTTCCGAGTGTAGCTTTTCCATTCTAAGGCCAAGTTCTATGGGCATCATCCCAAAGCCCACTGCTGCGCCCATTGGAGCGTTTCTGTGACTTTTGCTTGTGCATCCGCCTCACAATAGAGACGCAGGAGTGGTTCTGTGCCACTAAATCGAATCAACAGCCAACGACCATCGGGAAGACGAAATTTGTGCCCGTCGATAGCCGTATGTTCAATCACGGGTTGACCAGCGATTTCGGTAATCAGATCTGCTTCAAGAAGGCTCAAGAGCTTTTGTTTAAATGCCTCATCAGGAAGCTTCAGATCCTTGCGGTCGTAGTAGGACGTAAATTGCAATTCGGCCTGCAACTCGGCATAAAGTGTGCTTAGATCTTTGCCCGTTTGCGCGACGATTTCGAGTAGATAGAGAGCACAGAGCAGACCATCCCGTTCGGGCATATGGTCGCTAAAACCGATACCTCCAGACTCCTCGCCGCCAAGCATTACTTTTTCGTGAAGCATGATGTCGGCAATGTACTTGAAACCGATCGCCGTTTCTTCAACTTCAAGGCCACGGGCACGGGCAACTTTGGCGATCAAGTCAGACCCGCTGATTGTCTTCACCACTTTCCCTGTCAATCCTCGGCGGCGCGCCAAGTGATCCACCAGCAAAGGAATCAACACCTGACAGCTCAAATAGTTGCCTTGGCCGTCAGCAGCAGCGATCCGATCCGCATCGCCATCGAGTACCAAGCCAATGGCAGGCCGATCCCCTTGGTACTGCCGCAGCGCTTTAAACAGCGGGGCGAGATAGCGGGCAATTGGCTCTGGCGGGTTGCCTCCGAAAAGCGGATCCCTTTGGTCGCGCAGTTCTTCCACGCCCCCACCAAGCAGCGTTGTCAGCCCCCCAGCACCGACGCCGTGCATAGCATCGAGAAAAATCGCCAAATTCGCTTCTTTCAAGGCTTTTAGATCGACTTTGGTGCGCAGTTGGTCAAGATAGGCTTCCCAAGGGTCGAACATCGTCACATCCGCAGTTTTGCCCGGTGGAGCCACGAAATCTTCGTCGAGTAGTTTTTCGACAATTGCTGTCAAGTCTTGCCCTACTGAACCAGCGAAGGCTCCTTTAATCTTGATCCCTGAATAGTTAGCGGGATTATGACTGGCGGTGACGACCAAGGCACCGTGGGCACCGAGCAGTTTTGCCGCCCAGCTATAAGCCGGAGTAGGCGCTGGTCGATCCGAGAGATACACCGGGATCCCAAGACTTTGGACGGCACTGGCTACGGTCTTTGCAAAGTCTTCAGACATAAAGCGGCGGTCGTAGCCAACGACAATGCCGTTGCCTGGAAACGTATCAGCGAGCATCTTGGCTGAAGCGAGGGCAACCCGATGGACATTCTCAAACGTAAAGCTGTCAGCAATAATTGCCCGCCAGCCATCTGTCCCGAACCGAATTGTCTGCTTGCCCATGCCAACGCTCCCAAACTGTCTCAGACGTATGGTAACGGAAAGTACAAAATCTTGTCTGTCAGCCACACTTCAGTAGCCTGGATGATCTTGCTCGATCTACGCTTCATCACAGCTCTCAGCACAAACCCAGAAAAGTATGCTCGACGGGTTAAAATACAAGCATGGCAACCGATACTACGACAGTTTACGAAGGCCACTTTGGCACCTACACCATCACACCAGCGGATCGGCGTGGGGTCTTTGTCTACCGGCTTGCGATTCTGGGCGTTGGCCTAAGCTTTGCGGCAGGAACCTTCAGTGCTTTCTTGGGTCTCTCTCCAGTTTTAATCAGCGCCGCTTTCCTCGCTTTCTGTATCTGTTTGGGTGTGGCTTTGGCTACTATCCATATTTACATGCTGTTTCTTCACCGCGCCCTGTGGATCCTCTGGGGAATCGGAGTTGCTGCTAGCCTTGCCCTGGCTTTTCGCCCCATTCCATTGGCTCTAACAGCTTACACAGATCCGTGGGGCTTGATCGGCACAGGGTTTGTCTTCGCTGCCCTCACCGGGGTCTGCATCAAAGAATCTTTTTGTTTTGGTTGGTGGGAAACGGCAATTACCGCCATTGGCTTGCCTGTGTTGCTCCTTGGCCACTTATTTGGTCTGTGGAATCCACAGATTGAATTGGGTATTGCCAGTGCTTGCGCCCTTGCCTTACTCAGCGTTGGACTACGCAAGTGGTTCTATCCCGTGCCTGATGATATTGGCGATAAGAGCGTTCACGAACATGTGCGCTCAGAACATTAGATCATGGGCATGCCAATAAACCGCGCATGATTTCTATTTTGGTGCCGTTCGCCATATTTTCTGCAAGTAACAATACTCAGTTTTTTTCAAACCGCCTCAAAATCTGGAGCAGCTTCCCGTTCTAGCAGAGCGCGTTTGCGTTCAACCCCCCAGCGAAACCCGCTCTGGTCAAGAGAAACAATTTGTACTGACTTGGCATCTCTTTTTAGGGGAGGCCAAAAAAGTCCTAGATGCTAGTATCACAGCAAGCATTGATTAGGATAAGTGATGTCAATTCGTGTCGTCGTCGTCGATGATCATCCCGATGTTCTCTTGGGAGCGGCTGCTTACCTTGGCAATTGCCCAGACATCCAGTTGGTCGGTCAAGCCCAGACCATTGCCGAAGCCCTCATCGTCATCCGCGACCACCAACCGCAAGTGGTTCTCGTGGATCTCGAACTACCCCGTGCCCCTGGAGAAGCGGCTGAGTATCTGGGAGGGTTGACGATTGCACGGGCAGTCCGCGCTGGCAATCTTCAAACTCGGATCATTGTGATGACGGGACATCAAGATCGTTCTGGCCTCGTCGCTGTGCAGCCTTTTGTCGAATCGAAACCACGGGTTGTCTTCGATTACTTATTGAAAACAGCCACACCCCAAGAACGGATCGAAGCAATTCGCCGCACGGCCCAGGGCGTTGGGCGACCCTTGAAGTTCGATGTGCCAAAGCTCACACCGCGCGAAAAAATCGTCCTGCGCTACATGGCGCTTGGCCTCGAAAATGCTGAGATTGCCCAAAAGTTGGTCGTTGCCCCTTCGACAGTGGCTTCCCACGTCAAATCGTTGATGGCCAAGATCCTCACTGAACCAGGCATAGAAGACGGCCAGTTGCGCCGTACCCGCACCCTTTGCGTCCGTCGCGCCCTCGAATTTGGCATCCTACGCCCAGATCAGATCAATCGCAATCATCTCGGACGGGATATCGCTGTCAAACCTGGAAGTTAAATGGTGTCCGCCAGCAGAAGTCTCTCACTTCTGCTGCTGGTAACAGATTGCCTTCAGAGTTCGGAATTAGAGCGTCTTCAACAAAGAGAGACAGCGCTCAATGGCAATGAGATTGTTTTGCAGACGCCGCAGATAGAAGAACGCCATTGCATGAAGTGCCACAGGTAACGTACCAAGCCAGCCCCAACTCGAAACACAGACCATCCAGACAATACCTAGCACCAACCAAAAAGCGATGGCCTTCACACATTTGCGCTGGGTGTCTTGATTCCCTCGACGGCGCGCGCGCAACTGTTCGAGGCACATCTGAACTTCGGTGCGGCTCAAAGAGCGAGCCATTGAATAGACAAACCGTGTCTGTACGTCAATACTGCGTTCTGGTGGCTTTCCCCCTTGAACCTCGCGAGAAATAGCACGGTAACGATTGGTCAGGCTCATCAGCAACATCGGACAGCTCCCCGAAGGTCATATATTGGTAGAGTTCCCAAACCTTTAAGAGAACATGCTTTTCTCTTCGGTATTTTGGCAAATTTTGGGTAGTCATCCGTAAGTTGTTGCGCTTCAGTACTATGCTGGGCGAATCAGATTGGGAAAGACCATGGGTCGCATATTTCTTTTTGCTGCCACCTTGTTAGGTGGCCTCGGAGTTGCTTTCGGCGCTTTCGGTGCCCATGCTCTGCGCAGTCAACTTGATCCCAACGCTCTGGCGATTTTTGAAACCGCCGTGCGCTACCAGATGTATCACGCTTTAGCATTGGCGCTCGTCGCTCTCTGCTTGGATCGTCCTCACCCACCCCCGACCCTTGCGATTGCAGGCTACAGTTTCATGATTGGGACAGGGCTATTCTCTGGAAGCCTCTATGCCTTGAGCCTGACAGGCATCAAAGCTTTAGGAGCGATCACTCCCTTAGGCGGAGTTGCTTACTTGGTGGGGTGGATCTGTTTTGCCCTTGCTGCTTGGAGCTTAAAATCCTGATGTGCCGCCTACTTGCCTACCTCGGTTCACCAATCACCGTCGATCGCTTCATCGAAAAGCCAGAACACTCTTTGATTGCTCAGAGCTATCAGCCCCGCGAGATGACGGCGGGCTTACTCAACGCTGATGGCTTCGGTCTTGGTTGGTACCATCCAGAGCGCGAAGATTTGCCCTATATCTATCGCAATACCCACCCGATTTGGAGTGATACGAACCTGGGGCACCTGACACGCTATATCGAGTCGGGCTGTGTGTTGGCCAGCGTGCGTTCAGCGACACCTGGACTACCCGTGGATCTAAGCAACTGTCAGCCCTTTCGCCATGGCCAGATTCTTGGGCTGCACAACGGTTTTATCGATAACTTTCGCCACACCCTTTACCGCCAAATGCGCAGTGCCCTCACAGATCCGTATTACAGCCTGATTCAGGGCGTAACGGATTCAGAGCACCTGTTCGCTTACACCCTCAACCAGCAAGCAGAGCAGGGCAGTTCGTTATCAGAAGCGTTGGCACTTTCATTGCGCAATGTCATGGACTGGGCACTAGCATCAGGGGTAGGCGCTGCTTTGAACTTGATCTTCAGCGATGGTAAAACCCTTGTTGCTTCGCGCTGTGGAACCCGTAGACCGATGCCTTCTCTTTACTGGCTCCAAGATGATCCACAGTTTCCAGAAGCAGTTTTCATCGCTTCGGAACCGATTTTTGCCAGTGAGGGTTGGAGGTCATTCCCAGAGCAGAGTATCCTCAGTGTGGGGCAGAATCGAGAAATTCAGTTATTTCAGATTTAATCCTTGAGATGATCCCTGCAACGGGCGTACAATCTGTTGCTACCCTTGGGCGAGTGGCGGAATGGTAGACGCACCGGACTTAAAATCCGTTGGGGTGAGTAACCCCGTACGAGTTCGACTCTCGTCTCGCCCATTGACTTTCAGCTCTCCGCAGCGTGTCAAGATAGCGACATGAAAAAATGGAGCCAGAATGGAGAAACCGCAGTCAAGGCCGACACCAGGGCAGGCGCTTACTTGCTATCACCTCTGTCGGATGCTGACAAGTTACTATCGGCCTGTCGCGCTGGTAGCAAATGATCCAAGAATTGATCGGTTGTACATCTTGGCTGGCGAAGAACTTGAGGTTTTGATTTTCCCGAATGGTGACTGGAGGATGATTCGATGAGTGAACAGACCTTTAGCCAGATGAGCGATCAAGAACTCAAGGCGTACGTTCTTGCCCACCGCTCGGATGCTGAAGCACTGCATATCTATCTATCCCGCCTTGATGAGCGTCCCGGTGAAGTTCATAAGTTTGGGGATTACTCAGCCCTCGAAAACTTATTGAAAGATCAGTCCCCCTAGAGGATTTCCTGCGGGGCACCTCCCCAAACAATCTAGAAAAGGGATTTTGGGCATTTCTAGCCACGCTTATAGCCACGAATATCCGTAAATTGCCTGTAGAGCGGATTTGGAACGGACTTAGAACCCTTGGGGTGATTCAACACATACAAGTTCGATTCTCATCTCGCCATTGAACTTTAATCATCGGACACATCCTTAATCACCATCACTTCTGTCGCTTTGATCAGCATGGTGACAGGATCGCCAACGGCAAGTTTGAGATTTTCGGCTGAACGACGGGTGATCACGGCGTCGACGACTTGATCCCCGACCTGGACTGTGACTTCAGCAAGAATATCGCCGAAGTTCAGCGCAATGATGCGTCCCGGCAGTTGGTTGCGTCCACTAATCTGTTTGGGCATCTTCGCCATCCTTTAAGCTATCTACAGCCTACCAAGAAGGATTAGATAACGAGAAAAGTAACTAAGGAACTGCGGGGAAACCAGCCAAACGGGTAGCTTTTGCCTGTGCAAGCGGCGATGGTAGAATCCTGATCAATAGTAGGGTTTCGCCTATGGATCCAGTTGAACTGCCACCCCAAAACTTTGAAAATGCCCCGGAACCAACTCCCGAAGAAATCACGTTGTGGGGGGAAATAAAAAAAGGCGTAGAGTGGGTCGTGTTTGTCGGGAAGATGCTGAAGCGCATGGGTGGGCCAGTGATAATCTTCCGATCCATCTCGTTCGTATTGATCAAGTTGCTGCGCCGCACTTTGTTGCAGTGGGGATGGCTAAAATCTTAGGCTGGGGGAGGAAATATGTATTATGAGCCGGATCGCTTCGCATTCGTTGCCGACCTCGAAGCCCAGTGGCAAGTGGTTCACCGAGAGTTGAGCCAGCTAACCCACAAAGATTTTATTGCTTGGCCAGAAAAATACCTCTACGGCAAAGGCTGGGATATTTTTGGTCTTTATGCCTTCGGATTTCGCATCGAAGACAATTGCAAAATCTGCCCTGAAACCACGAAACTCGTAGAGAAAATTCCAGATCTCGTCACCGCTGGCTTTTCATCCTTGGCTCCTGGCACCCATATCAAACCCCATACGGGCTATCCTGAGGGACTATTGCGCTGTCACTTGGGTCTTTTTGTCCCAGAGGGCTGTGCGTTGCGGGTTGGGTCAGAAACACGTTCATGGCAGCCGGGACAATGCCTCGTCTTCGATGACACCAGCGAGCATGAAGCTTGGAACAAGAGCGACCAAACCCGGATCGTTTTGCTCCTGGATTTCAACGCGCCCTCTGGCGTACTTCCGGAGCCAGAAAAGCCCAAGAAAAAGGGTCTGTTCGATTTTCTTAAAAAGTAGGTAAGTATGGCCAAATCAGCAGCGACACCTGTGCAGATGCTGCGCTTCCAGGCCGCCTCTCTACTCGTCTACCAAAATGTTCTCGCCGACGAAGTTGGTGCTGCCTTTCTTGACCTCTTGGACACAGTTGATCTTCGTGGTAAGGAGGACAAGATTGCCTGCCTACAAGCCTACGGTCGGCTGTTTCATGCCCTTGCGAAAGTCGGAAGAAGTTGGCAATCACACCTCATTCACAGAATTCTAGAGGCTGAAAATCCATTTACTCTTCAGGCTCAATCACCAATGGCATTACCTGAAGGGCTGGCTGCTGCTGCCCGTCACGATCTAGAATGCCTGCAACATCTTTATCAATGTAGCGCTGTTCAGATCGCAAGTTTACTGAAAGCAATTGTGGCGAAGTTTTCGCTTCCACTCTTGCCAGAAGGTCTTGCTCGACCGCCCTATTCTTGTTTGGAAACGGCTAATCACTGGCCGGAGTGCTTATCCGATTTGGTCACGTATTATCAGAAAAACGGGGTTGGCCTGTTTGCCCGCTTTCGTGCCCTGCGGTGGCAAGCTGGGCAAATTGTTGGTATTGCTTCCCCTGATAGCATCGATCTCGATTACTTAGTCGGCTACGAAACGCAAAAACAACTCTTGCTCAAAAATACTGAATTTTTATTAGCGGGTTATTCAGCACTACATGTATTACTGTATGGCAGCCGTGGCTCTGGAAAATCTTCCCTCGTCAAAGCATTGATGAGCAGGTACGGCGATCAGGGTTTGCGTCTGATCGAAGTGACGAAAGCGGATTTAGAACATCTACCAACGATTGTTGAAACCTTGCGTTCCCTACCTCAGAAGTTTATTCTTTTTGTCGATGATCTCTCCTTTGAAGAAGACGAAAACAGTTACAAAGCACTCAAAGTTGTTCTCGAAGGCAACCTCACCGGACGACCGCAAAATGTCGTCATCTATGCAACTTCGAATCGCAAACATCTGATCCGAGAATTTTTTGGCGACCGCCCCGATCCAAGCAATCTCGATGAAGTCCATGCCTGGGATACTGTTCAGGAAAAACTGTCTCTTAGTGACCGTTTCGGTTTGACCTTGACGTTCATCCCAGCGGATCAAAAAACCTATTTGCGCATCGTTCATCACCTCGCCCAGCAATCCGGAATTTGCATAGCCCCGGAAGATTTAGAACGTCGTGCCCTTCAGTGGGTTGCCCATCACAATGGCCGTTCTGGTCGGACTGCGCGCCAATTTATCGATTTCTTGCAAGCCGAAATAGCGCTTCCCAAGCAGTAAGATCACTCAGGACAGATCGGAAGGTTTTGGATGAAGCGTTGGTGGATCGGGGCGATGGTTTTTGTGGCTGGGTTGATTCCGACCCTGGTTCGCGCCGAAACACCTAAGGTGGTCGAGTGCGATCTGTTTGTTGCTGGCGGTGGCTTGGGGGGTGTGGCAGCGGCTTTAGAAGCTTTGCAGATGAAGAAAAAAGTCTGCATGAGCGAGATCACCGACTGGGTGGGAGGGCAAGCGACACAGCAGGGGGTCTCTGCCCTCGATGAACGACCTTTGCAGCGATCCTCGCCAGACTTATTTCCGAAAGGCTACAGCAATTTCCGCAAGGCAGTGCGTGAAAAATATGGTGGTGAAACGAACCCAGGTCGCTGTTGGGTGAGTGAACTCTGCTTTTCTCCTCGCATTGGTGCTCAGGTGCTTTCGGAAACCCTAGAGCCTTACCGACGCTCCGGGCAGTTGGTCTTGCTGCACAACACAGTCGTCAAAGATATAAATATTTCTGGCAATCAAATCCAGGAAGTCACGACAATTACCCACAGCGCTAGAAAGGGAGCAGAATCTGCCAACAGCCGCCCCCTTTCCTACTTTTTACTCGACTGGTACGACCCCAATCCGAGCGAAGCATTTTTGAAGACGACGACCCGCTTCATCGCGCCTGAAAGTCGCCGTGGTCGCACCCTCCCCTGGATGGTGATCGATGCGACGGAGACCGGGGAACTTCTGCCTTTAGCGGGGATTCCTTATCGGCTTGGCACCGACCCTCAAACCCGCTACGAGCCAAGTGCTAGCCCGAACGGGGTAGATCCCTACTGCACCCAGGGATTTACCTATCCTTTTGTGATGGAGCAAGTCGAAAATGCTCCTGAAACCCCCGATAAGCCGAGCTTTTACGATTCACCTTTTCATGGGGGCTATTACAGTTACGAAAAGCCCAGCTTCGACTTCGCTAAGATCTTCACTTACCGTCGGATCAAGGGCAAAGTCGAGGGTTTGACAGCGCAAAGCCTCAGCCCAGGAGATCAAACCCTTCAGAATTGGACGTGGGGCAACGATTGGCGACTCTCAACCTCCTCCACCAATCTTGTGCTGACGCAGGAACAGCTGGAAACGTCGGGTCAACTGCTCAAAAGTGAATGGAAGGGTGGTTTACGGCCTCAAGCACTTCGAGATGCCGAAGATCATGCCCTCGGCTATTTCTACTGGCTTGTCGCTGGACGTACCGACAGCAGATTACAAAAACTAGATCCGGTCTATCAAAAACCTCTCTATCCAAACTATGCCTTTCTGCGCGGCGCTGAGAGCCCCATGGGCACCGAACACGGTCTTTCGCGCTATCCCTACATCCGCGAGGCACGTCGCATTATTGGCCGGCCTTCCATGAGCTACCCCAACGGTTTTGCGATCTACGAGATGGATATTTCCCGTGCCCGCCAAGACGAACTGCTCAATAAAGATAAGCCCTACTTGTTTTTTGACAGCGTTGGGGTGGGCCAATATCCCATCGACTTTCATCCTTGCCTCAAAGAAAATTTTGAGGGTTCGACCTCCGAAGCGAGGGAAGCACCCGCGGCGAGTTTTCCCTACCAGGTGCCACTGCGGGCACTGATTCCCCAAAAAATTGACAACTTACTCGTAAGTTCCAAAAATATTGCCACGACCCACATCACCAATGGTGCTTATCGGGTACATCCCGTTGAGTGGTCGATCGGCGCTGCCGCTGGGACAACCTCCGCTTTCGCCCTCGACGAAGATGCTATTCCGGCCAATTTTGTCACCCAGACTCCCCAAGCAGATCACTTGCTCTACGCACTGAAAGCGCTGCTAAAGCGCCAAGGCAATCCCTACGCCTTCGAGAATGCAACCATTTTTGAAACGAAGTGGGCGGATCACAAATAGTCAATGCTGGATTTACGCAGTCCAAACGTATGCGCTTCCAAAAAAATAGTTGAAAAATGATCTAGATCTCGCGCTTTGCCTGCATATTTCTGCGACTTCAGAACTATTCCTTTTTGTATACGGTAACCCCCTTCCTTTTTTTGCCACCCGCTGCCCTGCAAGCAGCGGGTTTTTGCACTACTATCGAAAACGTCCTTCAACGCTGCAAAATCTTTGGGCTATCAAGATAATCTGGATCGTCTACAGCGCTTCGGTGTTCATCTTGGTCTAGAGCGCATCCAGGCTCTGTTGACCGAATTGGGCAACCCAGAACAAAGTTTTCCAGTCATCCACGTCGCCGGCACCAACGGCAAAGGCTCCGTCTGTGCCTACCTCAGCCATATGCTTCAATCCGCAGGCTATCGCGTGGGTCGCTACACCTCGCCGCACCTGATCGACTGGCGTGAGCGGATCTGGATCGATGGTGCGCTGATTCCCTCTGAGGATTTCCAAGCGTGTTTACAGCGCATCGACGAGGCTGCGAATCGTCTCAGTGCAGAGCTTGGAAAAGTCACGCAATTTGAAGTTCTGACAGCCGCTGCTTTTATTTACTTTGCGCAGCAAAAGATCGATGTCGGTGTGATCGAAGTTGGCTTGGGCGGCAGATTAGATGCAACGAACGTCTTCAAGCAGCCGCTAGTAAGCGTGATCACAGGCATCAGCTACGACCACCAAGAACAGCTGGGAAGCACCCTGACAGAAATTGCCCGCGAGAAAGCCGGGATTTTGCGCTCTGGAACCCCCCTCGTCAGCGCGCCTTTGGGTTTGGAGGCCCGTCAAGCCGTGGCGGAAATGGCAAAACGTTTGGGGGTGGCTGTCACCATTGCCTATCCGGCTCGGCGGCTAGGAGGCGATTTAGCTCAGTGGGAGGCAATCACCTACCAGTTGCCCCTGGCTGGGGATGTGCAGTTGCAAAATAGTGCCACAGCGTTGCAGGTTTGTCGCCTCCTCCAACATCAAGGCTGGAAAATCACTGACCAAGACTTGACCAAAGGTATTGCGCTAACCACCTGGGCAGGGCGTTGTCAGTGGATCGAACCTGATTTGTTGATCGACGGTGCCCACAATCCTCAAGCTGCACAGTATTTGCGTCAATACTTAGATCAAGGTTTTGCTGAACAACCCATTGTTTGGATCATTGGCATTCTAAAATCCAAGGATGCAAAGACGATTCTTTCCGCCCTCATTCGACCTATGGATCAAGTCTTCACGGTACCTGTCCCCGATGCTGTCTGTTTTGGGAGCGAGGAACTTGCTGATCTTGCGCAGACGCTCGGTGCCCATGCAACTCCACAGGAAAGCTGGCAAGTTGCTTTGCAAAATTCACCGAAGGCTGCGATAAAAGTCCTCTGTGGTTCGCTCTATTTGGTCGGCGATTTTCTCAGCGCAAGAACCGCAGAATTGCCTCGTTGACTTCTTTGGGGTAATGCTCTTGGGGATAGTGACCCCCTTTAGGAATGATTTCTAGATCAATTTGGCTGTGGGCATCAGCAAATATTTTGCCCATACTCTCGCCCAAGTAGCGATCTTTAGCCCCCCAAACCACCAACACATCGAAGGGTGCACCTGGTTTCTTCCAGGGGGCAAATCCCGTGGCAATCTCCGCAGTGGCAGCGGCAAGTTGGAGATTGCGCACCGAAAGCATCAGCGCCCTGCCTGCGTCGCCACTGCTGCTGTAGGGAGCACGGTAAATGGCGAGGTCAACATTCTCGATCTGCCAGCCCCCGTACTCCAAGGCATTGTCCACAGAGAGGGGATTTTGGGTGAGCATGTCACCGAGCAAAGGCCAGCCCAACTGCTTCAGCCGTCCCGGTAATTTGGCTGCCGTCGAGAGCGGCGCATTCAAGATCACGAGTTTTTTGATCCGTTTTGGGAAGCGCAGCGCGTACTGAACCCCCACGGAGCCTAAAAACCCCTGAACTACCAAGATGCACCGATCAATGCTCAGACCATCCAAAAAGCCACCCAACGCTTTTAAAAATGCTTCTGGGCTGTAGGTAAATTCAGATTTATCGGGCTTGCTAGATTCCCCAAAGCCGATCCAATCGGGAGCAATCACCCGGAAGCCAGCCTGGGCGAGATCAGGAATCACTTCTCGCCAAGCGTAGCTGTGGGCAGGCATTCCGTGCAAAAGCACAATCGGAATGCCTGCCAACGCACCATTGGCCTCCAGGTAGAACCAGCGGAGGCCACCTACCTCGATTGACTGTTCGGCAATCAGCAATGTCAGTGAACTCGTAGGGGTTCGATGAGGGTCAGCGTCATCGGTTTGTCTGGGGTGACAATCACCACAGGCTGGGTCGCACTGGCGGCACCTACCCCTGCGCCCAAGGCACCAGAAGCAATCACAGGGATCAGACCCAATCCACCCGTGAAGATCGAGATGAGGGCACCCCCTGCTACACCGATCAGCGCCCCATTGCCTGCCTCAGCACCAACATCGCGCTTTGGGTCTTGTTGGGTAGGCAGCATATCGGTCTGGGCTTTGACCGTGTAGATGCGATCCCCAATCGAGACTTTCTCCGCCACAAACCGGGAGCCTTCCGGAAAAGACGAACGATCGCGGGGTTCGCGACGGGCTGTAGCGGGCTCTTCGTCGGGAGCCTTAAAAACAGGTTGGAAATTGCCCCAAACCGTACTTCCCTTGGGAATGACGACATCGCCTTCGTTGTCCCGCACATCGTTGCTAATTTGCAAAGTCATCGCCACCGAGTCGGAGGGGCTATAGATGACTTCTCGAAGCACAGCCGCTGCTAGACGGGTGCCCTTGGGCAGGTCATATTGGATGGCATTCAAGTCAAAGCGGGGTACGGGACGCAAAACCGGTGAAGGACTGGGGATCGGTTGTGGGCTGCTCCTGTCTCCACTGGGAGGAGCAACAGGCAGAGGGCGAACCGAAGGAGGTGGAATCAGGCGGGTTCCACTAGCTGGTGGGTTAAATTGATTTTTTTGGGGCTTGGTGAAGTCAAACTCCTTGGCTGCGGCAACCATAGGAGGTAGACAGACGCTAACCCCCAACATGAAGGCGATGATTCGACGCATGGGTGCATCTCCGCAAGTAATGGCATAAAAATATCAGAAAATCTAGATATAGTGTGTAACTTCCTTACAAATAGGGTGTTTCACTACCCCTAGATATTTGCAGATTTTCAAGAAAAGCATAGGACTGTATCTGTGCAAACACTTCTGGTATAGCTAGGGTGTTACTTAGTGAGCATCTGCAATTGTGCGGGTGGAGGCTAGCATTGAAGAAGATAGAAGCAATTATTCGGCCCTTTAAGCTGGATGAAGTAAAAGTGGCACTAGTCAACGCGGGCATCATCGGGATGACCGTCAGTGAAGTGCGGGGATTCGGAAGACAAAAAGGGCAGACAGAGCGCTACCGGGGGTCAGAGTACACCGTAGAGTTCCTGCAAAAGCTCAAGATCGAGGTCGTCGTTGAAGAGGCACTTGTCGATATTGTTATCGACAAGATCATGGTCGCTGCTCGCACAGGCGAAATTGGCGACGGCAAGATCTTTGTCTCTGATATCGATGGTGTCGTGCGCATCCGTACTGGGGAGCGCAACGACGAGGCGTTGTGATCTAATCCCCCAATCCAAGCAGTTTCTCGAAGCGCACGAAATCAAAGTTGCGCTCGAGAAGCTTTTGGATACGTTTGACTTTAATCGGTTCTCGAAAGCGCACCTGTCCGAAGATGCGCTCGATAATCTCGACCGTGGCCAGGGTATCGTGGTTGACCGAGAGGATCGGCACTTCGAGTTGTTCGGCGCGGGCAAGGGTGCCCGCAGTCGGTGGCAGGTGGCCCGTTAAGATCAAGCAGGTTGTCGAAGTTTCGAGAGCCGCCAACTGGATATCTGTGCGGTCGCCCCCCGTGATCACGGCTTTGTTTTCGGATTTGCGGAAGTATTTTAGGGCGGCATTGACGCTCATTGCGCCGATATTGAACGATTCGACCATCAAATCGAGGCGCTCTGGGCAGCAGAGTACCTCTGCGCCAAGGGCGTGGGCTAATGCTTCGACACTTAGACTGCGCAAAATTCGGTCGGCTGGCAACACACCAAACACCCCGATACCCTGACTTTCGATAAAAGGCACCAGCACCGCGCGTATATCTTCGAGGTGATCTTCAGGAACATCGTTGAGTATGGCCCCGAGCAGACGGTTGCCGAGTTGCTGACGCAAAGCGAGCAGATTGTCGATGACCAAATCGGTGTGGTAACGACAGACCACTAAGACGCGGGCGGGCAAATGTTCTGCCAAGGCTTGCAGGGTGAGGCCGTAGAGTGCGCCTTCTTGGGGCGTCCCCGCTGCTTCGATTAAGCACACCCCCCCCGCTTGGCTGGCTCCGTAGTTGGGCAGTCGTTCCACATAGTTGACCGTATCTTCGCCGTTGAGGCGACGACGGACTGAGCCACGATCCAAAAAAGCGAGGGGTGGCAAGATGGGTACCGCCGCGCCCAATTGGCTTTGGACAAAAAGGCAGTCTTCGTCTTCGCCACCGACTTGAAGGTTGCCAAGCGGCTTGGCATAGCGCACTTCTATATTTTTCGCGCGCAGGTGAAGGGCGAGGCCCAGGGCAATGGCAGACTTGCCACTAAAAGCTTCTGTCGATCCGATCAGCAGGTTCACAAAGCAGTTCTCAGTAGTTTAACTATCATTGGCGAAATCGCTCGGATTAAGGGTTGCCAAAAAGCTTCGGAAGGCTTCGCGCTCCGCTTCATCCGCTTCATGATCCACAGGAATAGATGCCTCAGCGAGCACTTCTTCCATGGCCCAAATTGGGGTGTCGGTGCGCAGAGCGAGGGCAATTGCATCGCTAGGCCGCGAATCGATGTCTTTGCGCAGTTCGCCACGTCGCAGAGTAATCAGCGCGTAAAAGGTATTGTTTTGAAGGGCGTGTATGACAATTTTTTCGACGACCATGTCGCCCTCTTTGCAGATGATCGCCAACAGATCGTGGGTCATCGGGCGGGGTGGGCGTTGGCCTTCAAGAGCCTGGAGAATCGCATTGGCTTCCGACTTGCCTATCCAGATGGGTAAAGCACGTCGATCATGCAAATCTCGCAGAATGACAATGGGTAGACGGCTTGCTGCATCGAGTGCAATCGCCGCTACCTTCATCTCTACTGCCATGAACAACCTCTCTACGCTTCGAATCATCGAATCGTGGCACTGATCCTATTCGATCAGACTGCCCATTTGACAAGCGACTTCTTCTTTGCTCTCCCTCAGGTAAAAATCCAGTCATTGCTTTGCCCCGGAGCCAAGTGGGAGAGAGCAACTACGCTATGCTATGCTTTGCCTGGTATTTCTGGCCTGCTAGCGTGGCGCAAACGGAAGAGGATTCCATCGTTGCGTTGAGGCTGGCACCCAAAAACTATGGACTGCGTACGCATGGTTGCAAGAATGAGAAAGTCAGGGTTTGTGCTGCTTGTAAGCGCTCTAGTGCTCAGTAACGTTCAGGGAAGTTTTGCACAGGCTCCGACGGTGCCCCCCGAAAAATCACCAGCCACGACACCACCAGTTTTACCACCGCCGGCGAGCACAGATGCTGCTCCCCCAAAAAACACGGACACCCCGCCAGGGACAAGCCCAGATGCTCCTGCTGCTGACCCAACCAAACCGCCAGAACCTCAGGTTCTCGTCGCAGAAGTGCGGGTCAAATCATCGAAAGGCGACACACTCGCCGAAAAACTTGAAGAAAAGGTCTACAGTGCGATTCGTACCAGGCCAGGTCAGACGACGACGCGCTCTTTGTTGCAGCAAGACATCAATGCCGTCTTTGCCACTGGCTATTTCTCCGATGTCAAAGCGACCCCTGAGGATACTGCCATCGGTGTGCGGGTCACTTTCGATGTGGCTCCAAACCCTGTCCTAGAGGGGGTGAGCACCGAAGGAACGACTATTTTGCCCGAACAAGTGGTCACCGATACGTTCAAGGGTCAAGTCGGTCAAACCCTCAACTTTGGTCAATTGCAGAAAGGAGTCAAATCCCTCGAAGAATGGTACGCAGAGCGTGGCTTCGTCCTCGCCAAGGTGTCCGATGTGCAGTCGAGTCCCAATGGCAAGGTCAAATTGATCGTCACCGAAGGGGTGATCGAGGATATCCGCGTGAAGGGCAATACGCGGACACGGGATTTCATCGTCACCCGCGAACTGAGTCTGAAGCCGGGAACCGTCTTTAACCGAACGATTATTCAGCGGGATTTGCAGCGAGTTTTTGGCCTTGGTATTTTCAAAGATGCTTCTTTGGATTTATCACCCGGTCAGCAAGACCCCCAAAAAGTGATCGTCAGCATCAAGATTGAAGAGAAAAATACAGGATCGATCGCGGCTGGTGCAGGGATTAACTCTGCCTACGGTTTCTTCGGTACGCTTTCATTGCAAGAACAGAACTTTGGCGGCAACAACCAAAAAGTGGGCTTTGATGTCCAGGGTGGCGGCCAGATCCTGCTGTTTAACTTAGGGTTCACAGACCCCTGGATCGCTGGAGATCCAGATCACACTTCGGTGAGCGTGAACCTCTTCAACCGTCAAGCTTTTAGCTACGTCTTTAATGGCGGAAATGTCGGTGTCGGTGAAACAGGAACCATCGGCCAAACCCCTCGCGAAAATCGTCTCGGACTCGGTGTCGTCTTTGGCCGTCCCCTAGACAATGGCTGGCGGGCTTCGGCGGGTGTCCGCACTGAATCGGTTCAACTGCGGGACTTTCTGGGAAGAGCGTATGCGCTTGATACCCAGGGCAACCCACTCACCATCAGCGGCAATACCTCAGACAACCTATTCTTCTTACAGGCAGCGGCGATCCGTGACACCCGCGACAACCCCAGTGCGCCGCGTACTGGTTCATCCATACGCCTAAGTACAGACCAGTCACTGCCCTTCCCGTTTTTAGGGACTGTGTTCTTTAACCGACCGACAGTGGCCTACAGCCAATTCATCCCCGTGGATATCTTGCCCTGGGGCAAAGGCAAACAGGTTTTTGCCTTTAATTCGACCATCGGTTCTGTGTTTGGCGATCTGCCTCCCTACGAAGCCTTTAACTTGGGAGGTGGCAACTCAGTGCGGGGCTACCTCGAAGGCAGTCTGGCGACGGGGCGTTCCTTCATGATCAACTCGGCAGAACTGCGGTTTCCCGTGTTTGATCCCGTCGGTGCAGCTATCTTTGCGGACTACGGGACAGATCTCAACTCAGGATCAGCCGTACTTGGTGCGCCAGGGGTGATCCGTGGGCGACCGGGCGCTGGCCTTGGCATCGGAGCAGGTGTGCGCGTGCAATCCCCCCTCGGTGCATTGCGTATCGACTACGCCTTCAACAGCATCGGTACACCGAGCCAGGTGCACTTTGGTTTGGGAGAGAAATTTTAGATGGGCTTGACTTTCCGGGGCGCGACCCTGATGCAGAGGGTTCAATGTCTTCTTCTTGGGGTTGGTGCGCGAGTGCTTCACGTTGCCTATCCGAAGAACTAATAGAATGCAACATACTCTGCCATCGACGATCAGCTACTCAGGGACGACTTTGCACCGTGGGTTACACACGACTGTTCATGTTCACCCTGCACCAGCGCATACAGGCCGCATTTTCGTGCGCACTGACTTGCCAGGATCGCCCGAAGTGCCAGCGCGCTTCGAATATGTCCAGCCCACCGCTCTGTCTACAGCCCTAGTCGCCCATGGGGTAGAAGTGCAAACCCCTGAGCACCTTCTCTCAGCCCTCTACGCCCTCGGCATCGACAACTGCCGTATTGAGATCGATGGGCCGGAAGTCCCCATTCTCGATGGTTCTGCTGTGGGCTATGTTAGCAAGGCTCACTTTGGCGGAAATCTTACAGAGCAGTCGGCTCAACGTCCCTACTACAAAATCGCGTCAGCGATCACGGTCTACGACCGGGACAGTTGGGTGTCAGCGATCCCCTCCACTGAGCCTGGATTGCGACTCAGTTACGCCATCGACTTTCCCCATCCTCTGATCGGCAAACAATGGCACAGTTTTGTCTGTACCCCTGAGACCTTTGCCCAAGAGATTGCTCCGGCACGCACTTTTACCCTGCAAGCTTACGTAGATGCGATGCGTGCCAAAGGCTTGATCCAGGGGGGAAGTTTAGCATGTGCCTTGGTGCTGGGGGATGAAGGCTGGTTGGAGCCACCGACTTGGGAAAACGAGCCGGTACGCCATAAGCTGCTCGATCTCGTCGGGGATCTAAGTTTGTCCGGTTTGGTTCTTGAAGGACATATCGTTGCCTACAAAGCAGGGCATACTCTCCATGGTCAATTGGCCGAAAAATTGTATTCTGAGTACGAGAAACACCATGGTCTTAGCGCCTCAAATCCCGTCTGACACGTCATCCAAAGTGCCAGAGAACATGTCACCAAAAGTGCTAGAAAACACCGAAATCCAGAAAATCTTGGCACACCGCTACCCCTTCTTGTTGGTAGATCGGATCATTGATTACGAGCCAGGCGTCCGGGCAGTCGGCATCAAAAATGTGACGATCAACGAACCCCACTTCCAAGGCCACTTCCCCACCCGTCCCCTGATGCCCGGTGCTTTGATCATCGAAGCGATGGCTCAAGTCGGTGGAATTGTCTGCGGTCAGCTACCAGTTGCCCTCGGCAAAATCCCCCTCCTCGTCGGTGTCAACAAAGCACGCTTTCGCCGCCAAGTCATTCCTGGCGACCAAGTCGTGATTACCGCTGATCAGTTGCGAGTCAAAAAGCACTTTGGCATCATGCAAACCAAAGCAGAAGTGATGGGCGAAATGGTTGCTGAAGCTGAAATCATGTTTTCGCTAGTCCAATAACTTCCGACATGCCACAATCGTCTCAATCATGAATCAAACTGCTGTACCCACTGCCTTGAGACACCCTACTGCTGTCATTCACCCGAGGGCTGACGTTCATCCCACGGCGTCCATCGGTGCCTATGCGGTGGTTGGGGAACATGTACGGATTGGGGCGGAGACAATTGTCGGCCCCCACGTCGTGATTGAGGGCTGGACGGAGATTGGGGTAGGCAACGAAATTTATAGCGGTGCCTCGATTGGAGCCGCCCCCCAAGATCTCAAGTACGGCGGGGAGCCAAGCCGCGTCGTGATCGGCAACTACAATGTCATCCGCGAATATGTGACGATCAACCGCGCCACGGTCACTGATGGCGAGGATGCCACGATCCTTGGGGACAATAACTTGCTGATGGCCTACGTCCACATCGGTCACAACTGTGTCCTAGGGGATCGGGTGATCATTACCAACACGGTCTCGTTGGCGGGGCACGTCCACATCGAGTCCAAAGCCAGAATTGGCGGCATGGTTGGAGTGCACCAGTTCGTCCATATTGGACGGCTCGCCATGGTCGGTGGTATGGCTCGCGTCGATCGCGATATTCCGCCCTACACGCTCGTCGAAGGCCACCCAGCGCGGGTACGTGGGTTTAACTGGATCGGCCTAGAGCGCTCAGGCATTTCTGAGAGCGAAGATCCGACGAGTTTTAAATTGCTCAAACAAGCTTATCGCCTCCTGTACCGCTCGGGTGGACGGCCTCTAGAGCAAAGCCTCAAAGAATTGCAAAACCTTGAAAGCAATCCTCATGTCGAGCATCTGTATCACTTCTTAAGTGCTTCCGTGGGGGACAAAAAGCGCCGTGGCCCGACTCCCCCCGTCCGCAAGCGCGCAGCCCACGACTGATGCGTATCTTTGTCAGCACAGGAGAGGTTTCCGGGGATCTCCACGCTAGCCATTTGATCAAAGCACTGCTCGATAAAGATCCAACCCTCGAAATCCAGGGGCTAGGTGGCCAACGCATGGCCAGTCTGGGCATTCCGCTCCTCGCTGATACCACCACACTCAGTTCCATCGGCCTCGTCGAAGCGATTCCGTTTATCGTCCCCACCCTGCGCATTCAAGCAAAACTCAAAAGCTTTCTAAAAAACTTTCGCCCTGACTTGGTGATCTTGATCGACTACATCGGCTCCAATGTCAAAGTGGGCAAAATTGCCCGCCAACTCGGCATCCCGGTGGTCTACTACATTGCGCCCCAAGAGTGGGTGTGGAGCACTTTTCAAAAAGATACCAGTGCAATCGTCGCTTTCACCGACTTGATTTTGGCGATCTTTCCCGAAGAAGCCCGCTACTACCAAAAATTTGGGGCGAAAGTGGAGTGGATCGGTCATCCTTTGACCGATATTGTCCACGCCAAAATGAGCCGTTCTGCTTTTCGTGCCCACATGGAAACCCCAGAATCGGCTCCTGTCGTTGTTTTGGCTCCTGCTTCGCGCAACCAAGAACTGCGCTATTTAATGCCTGTGCTCTTTGAAACTGCCCGCAATATCAAAGCCCAAATCCCAAATGTCCAATTTTGGCTGGCGCTTTCTACTGCCAAGTTCAAATCAGCCGTCGAGACAGCCGCCCAAGCCTACGGTCTCCAGGCAAAATTCATTCCCAAAAGCCAGACCTACGATGCCCTCGCTGCCGCTGATCTCCTCCTTACCAAGTCCGGAACGATCAACCTTGAAGCCGCCCTGCTCGGCCTCCCCCAAGTCGTCGCCTACCGCGTCGATCCCAAAACTTTTTTGATCGGCAAACTGCTCAAATTCAAAATTCCGTTCATGTCCCCGGTCAACCTCGTCGAGATGCGCAAGATCGTGCCGGAGTTCTTGCAAGATGAGGCCAGTGCCGAGAATTTGACCCAAGTCAGCCTTGAACTGCTACAAAATCCCGAAGTCGCCGCCAAAATGCGCTTCGAATACACCCAGATACGCAAAGGTCTTGGGGAGGAAGGCGCGATCTCGCGAGGGGCTGAAGCGATCTTGTCAGTCTTGAATGTACTCCCCGCCAGACGTTAAAGCCTGTTGCGCCCGCATCAATTCGCGTCCTAGGTAGGCTGCATGGCTCATTTGGGTGGCAACTGGTTGTCCTGGAGATTCGAGAAGTTGCACGCACATCTGTTTGGCTGTGTAGGCCGTGTAGGTGCCCAACAGGGGGGTTGAAACAGGCCCGCAGGCAGAAAGGGGCTTGCCAGTCTCTGGATCGACGGCCAGACCTTGATCGTTGACCGTCATGCCAAAGTGTCTGACCACCAGTAATCCCTGTTCACGATCCAGGGAGATCAAAAAGTAACCTGCTGGATCTAGATAGATATGGCGGTTGGAGAGCTTGTCATCGATCTCTTGAATCTGCCGAGAAATTTGCTGAATCATTGGTGCTATCAACTTTTGAGCCACTTCCATCCTATGCACGGCAATCAAGCGCGTCAAACCCGCGCCGAGTCCGGTACAATACGCTATCCTGCTAATATGAGGAAAGTTAAGATTTCCTTCACAATTCCATCTAGCCATCCGGTTTTGCCATGACCACGCGGGTTTCAGATCCGACAAAACTTAACCGCTACGAGTGCCGCACCTGCGGCTACATCTACGAGCCTACTGACGGTGATCCTTACCGCAAGATCCAGATCGGGACTGCCTTTGAAGATATTCCCGATGAATGGGGTTGCCCCGTTTGCCAGTCGGGGAAAGGTCGATTCAAGAGCATTGGCCCTAAAGTCGGTACCTACGCAGGGCTTGAAGAAAATGCAGGCTTCGGGTGGGGCGTGAACATCCTCAACCCGCAAATTAAAAATCTGCTGATTTTTGGGGCGCTGTTTGCAGGCTTTTTGTTGCTCATGTCAGTTTACTTTTTATAGGCTAACGACCCGATGAAAACTTTGTGGCGGGCGCTTTCGCGCGGGGCGGGTTTGATTTGTCTGTTGCTCTTAGCAGGTTGTGGTCCGCCAACGATTGAAAAGTCCCAGTGGACTGCATTCGAGACCAAACTGAGCCGTGTTGACCTCACAGATGTCAATTTTGGTTCAGAAGCCGACGGCTGGATCGTGGGCAGCCGCTCAACTTTGTTGCACACCCTCGATGGTGGCAATACCTGGAAGCAAGAAGTGCTCAAGTTGGAAAGTAAATTTCGCTTTGTTTCCGCCAGCTTCTCAGGACAAGAAGGCTGGGTGGTCGGCGAGCCGAGTATCCTGCTCCACACCACCGACGATGGCAAATCCTGGTTTCGGATTCCTTTGGATCGCCGCCTGCCTGGAAATCCGCTGAAGATCTATGCCCTTGGGCCTCAGACGGCTGAGATCATCCTGGACGCAGGAATTGTGATCAAGACCGTCGATGGCGGCAAAAACTTCAAAGTGCTGACCCCTGGCTCCGCAGGGGGCATCCGCAGTGCCTTCCGCCAAAGCGATGGCTCCTACTGGGTCGTTTCGGCGCGAGGTGGTTCTTACCTGCACTGGACACCTGGAGATCCACAGTTCACGAACTTCCAACGCACCAGTCCCCGCCGCCTTCAGACCATGGGCTTCGGTGGTGACAAAGGCTGGATGATCAACCAAGGGGGTGAAATGCAATTCTCTTCCGACAGCGGCAAGACTTGGACACCCTACTTGTTCCCGACCCGCAACGGCATCGGCTTGATCGATGCTGGTTTCGATAGCAAAGGCAAACTTTGGAGTGTCGGTGGCAATGGTACTCTTCTCGCCACCGAAGACCTCGGCAAAACCTGGAAAGCCAACCCAGATGTAGGCCAAAAGTCTACACTGCTGCGGGTGGCCTTCTTTGGGGAGAAGGGCTTCGCCATTGGTCAAAATGGCAGTCTGCTGCGTTACACACCTCAATAAAGAAAAACCTTGTTGTCTTGCGTAATGTTCCGTATCATTGTGTTCATATAATGCCATGGGAGGCTCTTACCCTATGTCCTCAGCACCGCGCAGTACCGGAGAACGCCCGTTCTCAGATATCATTACCAGCACCCGCTACTGGATCATCCACATTCCCGCTCTGACCATTCTGTTTGCGAGTGGCTTCTTGTTCGTAAAGACCGGCCTTGCCTACGACGCCTTCGGCACCCCGCGTCCCGACGAGTACTACACCCAAGATGGCAACAAGCGACCCATCGTCACCAATCGCTTCGAAGCCAAGCAACAGTTAACCGAAAGCACAAACAAGAAGTAGTTTCTCAGGAAAATTCGTCATGGCTACAACAACCAACAAAGCTGGGACACCTCAGCCCGTTTCCTACCCAGTGTTTACTGTCCGCTGGCTGGCAGTACATGCCCTTGCTGTTCCTGCTATTTTCTTTATTGGCGCGCTTGCTGCAATGCAGTTCATTCAGCGCTAAGATACCAACTGTCGTCGGAGCCTGATTGTGAGCAAAGATCCAAAGAATCCAGGGGTTGAACTCAACCGTACCTCTCTCTACATGGGTTTGGTACTTGTCTTGGTGATCATTTTGTTGTTCTCTAGTTACATCATCAACTAGCCTTTCAAGGAGTGCTGGATCGCCATGCCTGATAGAATTCCTTTGTGGATGGTAGGAGTCATTGCTGGTCTCGGGGCAATTGCTGTCCTCGGCCTATTCTTCTACGGTTCCTACGCGGGTGTTGGTTCAGCCTAAGCTGACAAACACCGCCGCCTGGGTGTGGAGTTTGTCTTCACGCCTGTTTTTAATATAAACGCTTACACATGCCATCATTGAGCCGTTCATAGGACGAGCGAAAAGATGGCAAAGGGCGAAAAAGTTTTGGATGGCTGCTACAGAATAGTCACGGCACGAGGTACAGGCGGATTAAACGTATCTGGCAGGGGACACGCGCAGGCGGGGAGTGCTGAGAAAGCCTTCGTGCGCTCGGTAAGCAAAGGTGTGTGGCACTGTGCGGAATAGTTTTTCCCAACTAGGGAGAAGCTAACATATTGAAACACTCCCTTGATGTGAGGTTGATATGGCGGAAAATAATGATTTTTTAGATCGGCGCTTCGAACAGCAGGCCAATTTAATGGTCGATTTGCGGGTTGCTCAGATTATGACGGACAAGCAGATTAATGAACTGTCTAAGTCCATTGCAGAATTTCGCGCCAATGCTAACGAAGTGTTCGGGCCTATCCTCTTGAACCATGAAGAGCGTATGAAAAAATACGACGAGCAGATGGAAAAGCAGCAGCAGCAAATAGACAAGCATGACGAGCGCATGGAGGCAATGCAACAAAGCATCGATGCCCATACCAAAAATATCGAAGACCTCTACCGCTCCCAAGGGCATCTCCTGCGCCGTCTCTTTGGGGAAGACCTCGGTACTAATGCGCCAGCTTGAAGAGAAAACACTGGGTTTCCAGGTGCATTCCATCGCGCATCAAAGACCTCCTCATGAAGATCTTTGGAAATCAATCATTTAGTGCAAGGTTGAGAAATCTCTATAAATTTCCAGATTGCGCAGTGCCAATCCTTGATGAAATAACGATGTTGGGAAAGCTGTTTCTACGGGTGAAACACCAGGTTTACTGAGCTGTCCTTTGAGGATACTTTGGGCGATCATTCCTGTTCCCATTCCGCAGGCTTTGGCAGTGTTGGGGTGACTAAACTGGGAAATTGCAGTCGTGGATTTTCCTGCTTTTTTACCTAAGACTTCGACTTTGAGCACAATGCCAACGCCACTGAACAGATCGCTAATCTTTGTCATTATGTAGCTCACCCGTGCAAGCGTTTCGATGAAAACTGGGTTTTTGAGCCAGCCTTTCGAGATCCGACGCGCAGTCAGCGAAGTCAACTGATTATAAATTTCTGGCAGGACACCAAACTTTGTTGTCACTGAGTTGACAGGAAAACTTTTGGTTAGTGTATAAGCTTCTGGAACATCGAACCAATGGACATGTGTTTTTCGGTGATCAAATTGAATGTGTTCTGCTTCACTGTAGGGCTGAACCATACGCCATTGACCCTGCTGCCAAACTTCGAAGGGGTTCTGCAGTCCCAAAAATGTGGTGCGCATTACAGTTAAACCAGCACCCCCTGACCCATCAACGAGATAGCTTAACCGAATGGATTCCACTTGATCAAAATACTCTACGCTTTCGCGAACTAGGCTATTCGAAATTCCTGGAAAGACTCCAGTGTTGATAATTGCTGTAATTCCTGAGCGCTCGGCCTCATGGCTGAGGGAGAGTGCTTCAATGGTGAAATGGCGATCATCGCTCACATCGAGATAATCCACTTTTTTCGCAATACAGGTTTTCAAGACAGCCTGATCGCGAAGCGCGAAAGGGCCAGCGCAGTGAATTACGAGATCTGCATTAGCAATCGCAATCTCCAAAGATTTTAGGTTAGAAATTTCCAGAATCTCAAAGCGACTGCGCTCATCTAAGTTTCTTCGCGGAGAAATCGATGAACGTCCTGTGATCGTCATTTCTGCGTCAGTGAACTTCAGAAGATCCTCGGCGATACTGCTGCCGATCCGACCTGTCCCACCGATGATCAAGACACGCTTCATTACTCAAAGATATTGTTTAATGCCTTCAGCCAGAGTCACAGGCACGAGTGAAAAATCTTTCGAGAAAGGCTTTTCATTTGTGATGTTATCCTCCTGGAGCATGGTCAGTTGATCGCTCGTTAATGGCAATAGCTGGGGGGCAATGGCGGTACCAAAAGCAATTGCTGGTTTCACCAAAGCCAACGGAATATTGATGAAAGGCTTGCGCATCTTTAATTGGTTGGCAATGATTTCCAGAATTTCTCGAAACGTTAACTGCTCAGAACCACCGAGTTCAATTGTTTGTTGGTTGAAGACACCGAGTGGGATACTCTGAGCGATCACTTCAGCCAAGTCTTTCACCCAGAGCGGTTGCAGCTTATTTAAACCTGTCCCGATCACCGGGATAAAAGGCGGCGCTTTGACAAGGTCGTTGGCGAGCAGATTGATGAAATCATCCCCCGGCCCAAACACTACAGAAGGCCGCAGAATCGTCCACTCCAGACCACAACGGCGCACCATTTCCTCCGCAACCCATTTAGTTTGGTGATAACGGGCAGATGCACCACTGCGGGCACCGATGGCGGAGATGTAGAGAAATTTCTTGACTCCCGCTGACTTGGCAGCAGCGAGGAGATTGCGAGTGCCTACGGTATGTATGTTTTCAAAAGTCACTTTCGGGGGCAATTCGCGAATAATACCGACGAGGTGAACAACCTGTTCGATCCCTTCGCAAGCTTTCGCTAAAGATGGAGCATCACCGATATCACCGATGGCAAGTTCAACGCCGAGGGAACGCAATGCCTGGGTATCCGCTTGAGGGCGCACCAGAGCACGTACAGCAAAACCTTTCTCCCGCAAAGCTTTCGCTGTGTGGGAACCAATAAAGCCTGTCGCACCAGTCAGAAGAATCATCCTTCCAGGATAGGCTGCTTCAAGACTTTATGAGTGCGAGTTCTGCCTTTGCCAATTCTCGCCACGTGCCTGGTTCTAAGTCACCCAACCAAAACTGCCCAATGGCAACACGGACAAGCCGTAGGGTCGGAAAGCCAACGGCTGCGGTCATTCTTCGGACTTGGCGGTTTCGGCCTTCCGTCAAAGTGATCTGTAGCCAACTCGTTGGAATCGCTTTACGAAAGCGGATTGGCACAGAACGCTCTGGTAAATCGGCGGCTTCGATCTTTTCGATCAGGGCAGGGCGAGTACGTTGTCCCTGAATCATCACGCCATCTCGAAGACTTTGCAATGCTGGTTCATCGGGAATACCTTCGACTTGAACC
>JACMLN010000036.1 GCA_014379585.1 Gloeobacterales cyanobacterium ES-bin-313
GGCGAACGGCACCAAAGGGATGGGGCAAGCCCCTCCCTCTGGACTCCCACCCCGTGGGGGACAGAAGCCTGTCCCCCACACCCCCTTGGCAACTTTAGTGGCTTGATACTTGGTGTTGCTGGGTTGCGCAGTCCTCTTCCCACGTTGCGGACGGGTGCGCAAACCCTCAACTCTGTGGACTGGTGGCGCGGTAGGTATGACGCTGCGCGTCCCAGGCTCATGGCGAAAACCATTGAATTCAAAATTTTGAATTTCCCCGCGTGGTGATGTGGAATTGGAGACGGATTGGGAGGGGTTTGGATACCTCCGTCATTCATTGCGATTACGAAGCGGTATGAGTCCTCAGTGAGCACCCAAAAATTGGAAGATGCGAGAGAAAGGCTTCCCGAACTAGTTCAAAGCAGGAAGCTTCCCGAACTATTTCAAAGCAGGCAGGTAAAATCCTGCAACACCATTGGCAATTTTATTCGGTTGACAACCAGCAAGATTCGTCAGCACAACCACAGTAAGCTTATCGTCAACATACCTAGAGATATGGGTCGTAAAGCCCTGCCAGCCACCAGAATGTTGAATCAACCGATGGCCGTTCTTTGTGTCTAGAAACCAACCGAAACCGTAAGGATAGGTCTTTCCAGAATTGAGTGTGACGGGTGTCCAAATCTGTTTGAAGCTCTCCTTTTTCAACAACTTTTCTGTGTACAACGCCGCATCCCACTTGGCGAGATCAAAAACAGTAAAATAGAGCGAACCGTCCGCAGTTCGATTCAAAGACGGCGAGACATATTCTTGGTTTTTTAATACACTACTTGATAGCGTATAGCCTGAAGAACGATTGGGGATGATGTCTACATCACTGATGTTCCGTGTCGTTTTCATATCAAGAGGCTTGAAGACGCGATCTCTTAGAAGGTCTCCATAGAACTGGCCTGAGACTTTCTTCACCAAAATGCCTAACAATACATATCCCGTATTGCTGTACTTCCACTGCTCACCAGGGGGGAAATCAAGGGAAGCAGCCATCGCCTTAGCTGTTAATTCTTCATCGGTGTAATCCCGTGTCAAATTGATGGCTAGCTCTCCTTTCTCTTCGTAATCTTTGATGCCTGACGTGTGAGTGAGCAAGTTTCTCACCGTAATATTCTTCCAACTCGGTGGTGAATTTTCGAAATATTGGCTGATCTTGTCGTCCAGACTGAGCTTTCCCTGTTCAACTAGCATCATGACCGCAGTGGCTGTAAATTGTTTGCCAACGGAGCCAGATTGGAAAATAGTTTGCGGGCTAACAGGAACATTCAATTCGACATTCGCAAGTCCATAGCCTTTTGCTTTCACAATCTGACCATTTTTGATGACAGCCATCGATAGTCCTGGAATATGTTGGCTTTTCATTTGCGCCAAGACAAAGTCATCGATAGCATCTGCTTTCACAAGTTTTGGAAAAGCGCAGAACAAGAGAAGATTGAATAACAGAAAAATCGAACGTTTCATGAGTGCTCCTCTACTGAATATATAGTACTGATCGGTCATCTCAATGAGAGTGTCTGAGGAATCAAAACCCAATGCGCTTCCCATTGGCACTCAGACCTCTCTCAATCCCCCTCCAATTCCGCATCACCACGCAGAGCGTCAACAGTCAACGCCAAACACCGTTCCATAAAAGTTGCCGAGGGGGTTTGGGAAGCAGTCTATCCTCCAAGGGGCGGGGGTTTTATCGCCATATCTTTCGCAGTAACTACCAAAACCCCTTTCGCTGCTCTCAAGTAGCGCCCAATTCAGTTACTGCTCCGCAGCCAAACAAGCTGGACTAGAATAACCCGCAGCCCGTTGTTGGCTACAGAGATTTTCGATATTTTGCCTCTCAGTAGCAGCTTGAGCACAGATAGACTCCGCATCGACAGTCCCTTGGTGCCGCGCGTAATCACAGCGCTGTTGCATCACCACACTTCGCCTAAACGAGTAGCTCGATTGCCGAGCGGGATAAGAACCACGCCGATAGCGCCTTGCAAGCGTTGAATCTTGAAAGTCAGGCGTTTGGGCAGTGGCAGGCAGGCAAGCACCCACTAAAAGCACAAGAACTACAAGTGAGAGAAGGCGCATCACTTTACGAAGGTATCGACACTCTCATTTTAAAAAGATCTGCATTTTGAATCCGTGAAGTCTTTGTGAATTTGGGTATCGTGATAGCATGTTGCACGAAGTTTACAAATTGTTGAGAACGCCATGATCCGCGAAGTCACGATGCCTGCCCTCTCCTCAACAATGACCGAAGGAAAGGTCGTCTCCTGGAAAAAGTTAGTCGGCGACGCAGTCAATCGCGGCGATACGCTCCTCGTCGTCGAGTCGGACAAAGCGGACATGGATGTGGAATCTTTCGAGGAAGGCATCCTCGCCAACATTTTGGTTGGGGACGGTGACAATGCTCCTGTCGGCTCTGTCATTGCCCTGATCGCCGAATCTGAATCAGAAGTCGCTGAGGCCAAAGCACGGGGCAGTAAACCCAAGCCCCCAGCGCCTGCCGCTGTGAAACCTGTTGCGGTTGAAGCCGCTCCTGCACCTGTCAAGCAGGTTGATCCAAAGCCAGTCTCCACTCCTGCTGTGAAAGTGCCTGTGCTCTCCAATGGCGGTCGCATTGTCGCTTCTCCCAACGCTCGTCGTCTAGCGGAAGAACTGGGCGTAGATCTCACGACAGTTGCCGGTTCTGGCCCCGAAGGTCGGATTGTCGGAGAAGATGTCCAAAAAGCAGCAAAAGCCCCGGCACCCGTGGCCGCCGTGGTTTCAAAAGTTGCCCCAACTCCAACCCCAGCCGTCGCCGTCAGTTCAAATTTTAATGCCCTACAACTCGCAGTTAACCGCAATATGGATGCCAGCTTGAGCATCCCAACATTCCACGTCGAATACACAATCACCACCGATGCCCTAGATGCCCTCTACAAGCAACTCAAGGCGAAGGGCGTTACCCTCAACACGCTCCTTGTCAAAGCCATTGCCGTAACCCTGCGCAAGCATCCCCTGGTCTACGCTACCTATGCACCAACAGGCCTTAAACAGAACGAAGCTGTCAATGTGGCTGTGGCCGTGGCCATGGAAGGGGGTGGCCTGATCACGCCTGTCCTCCAATCAGCAGATTCCAAAGATATCTACACCCTCTCGCGGGAGTGGAAAGATCTGTTAGATCGGGCACGGGCCAAAAAGCTCCAACCTGACGAATACTCCAGTGGCCACTTTACGATTTCCAACTTGGGCATGTTCGGGGTAGATAGCTTCGATGCCATCGTCCCACCTGGAACCAGCGCCATTCTGGCAGTCGGCGCGGCCAAACCAACTGTGGTTGTCACCCCAGAGGGCCATCTCGCTGTCAAAAAGCAGATGCGCGTCAATCTCAGTGGCGATCACCGCGTATTTTATGGCGCAGATGGTGCCCGCTTCTTGCAAGATTTGGCCACACTGCTCGAAAATTCTCCCCAAGATCTCACCCTCTAAAGGGCGAAATCCCGGTAGGATGAATGCTGGAAGCCGCAGTTTAGTAGGTTCTGATTATGGCCCTGAGTGTAAAAATCGTCTCTCCTGACCGGATCGTCTGGGATAGCCAAGCCGACGAAGTGATCTTGCCCAGCCTCACTGGACAACTTGGCATCTTGACCAACCACGCCCCTTTGCTGACTGGTCTGAGTATTGGGGTGATGCGTGTCCGTTCCCAGGGCAAATATATCCCCGTTGCTGTCCTCGGTGGATTTGCCGAAGTGGACGACAATAACGTCAATATTTTGGTGAACGCCGCTGAGTTGGGTTCAACCATCGATGTCAAGCGTGCCCAAGAAGCGAAAGCCCGTGCTGAGAAAGTATTAGCAGGCAATCCGAGCAAGTCCGAAGTGCTTCAAGCAGAACAGAGCATTGAACGTGCCAATGCGCGGCTGAGAGCGGCTGGTACTGCTTAAGGTTTGGATGTGGGGGCAAAGCGCTCCCGCAAGCCTGAAATAGCAGAAGCGACGATCTCGCGGGGTTTAATATTCGGACTGACCAAATTCCAGAGACTTCCCAGTTCTTTAGTATGGAGCCGATCTCCTTCTGTAAGCGCCATCACAAGGCTCTCGCGCAGGAAGGAACCGTCCTTAGAAAGTAAAGATTGCAAGCCCAGTTGCGCAGTCGGCAACAGATCCAGACTGCCCCCCGTTCCAGCAATTTGAACTAGATTTTCGAGGCGGTGCCATTGGAACTTGCCGCCTTTGAAGAGAATCTCGACGAGGCGCTGGCGCAGGCGGGGCGATTCGCCCGTCAATAGACGACGAGCAACATAAGGATAGGCAATTTCGACAATTTTGAAGTCAGGTGAGAGGGAGAGGGCAATCCCTTCTTGGGTAATCACTGAACGAATAATCAGCGCAAACTTCGCAGGCACCCGAAACGGATAGTCATAAACAAAGTCTGAAAAGCGATCTGTCACGCTCTTGAAGTTGAAGTCAGACACTTTTTGGCCAATGATATCCCCAAACACCGATTCAAGAGCCGGGACAAGGGGTTCAACATCGGTTCCTTCTGCCAAGAAGCCTAGATGGATATAGTCTTCCGCAAGTGCTTTGTACTCTCGGTTGATTAAATGAACGATGGAACCCACCAAGGTTTCTTTGGTATTTTCATCGAGTTGATCCATCATCCCAAAGTCGATGTAGGCCATTCGGCCATCTCGCATGGCAAAAAGGTTGCCAGGGTGGGGATCGGCGTGGAAGAATCCGTACTCCAAAAGTTGGCGCAATCCCGATTCGACACCGATCCGGATCAGCGACTCCATATCGAGTCCTGCCGAACGTACCCCTTCGATATCCGTCAGCTTGATGCCGTCTATCCATTCGAGGGTGAGAACCCGACGGCTACTATATTCGCGGTAAATCTTTGGAATATAAACATGCTGGTCATTTTTGAAGTAAGTTGCGAAACGTTCGGCGTTGCTCGCTTCGTTTTCGTAGTCGATCTCTTCAAAAAGTTTGCTGCCAAATTCATCGACGATCGTACTCAGGTCGTGTCCCAAGTTGAGAGGGAGCCATTTCGAAAAATTGCTGGCAAACCACCGCAAAATCATCAAGTCGAGGGTGAGCTTGCCCACAAGGTTTGGTCTTTGCACTTTAACAGCAACCGTTTCGCCCGTGCGCAGTTTTGCCTTGTAGACTTGCCCCAAAGAAGCAGCTGCAACCGGAATCGTGTCGATCTGCGCGAAGATCTGCTGGGCAGGGCGACCCAATTCAAGGCGAATACGCTCGAAAGCCAAGGCATTGTCCGAAGGAGGAAGTTGATCCTGCAACTTGGTCAGTTCCTCGACGTACTCTTTGGGGAGGAGATCAGGACGGGTCGAAAGCGCTTGACCGATCTTGATCGTGCCAGGGCCTAAATCTGTCACTAATTTGCGCAGTTGAGACGCCCGCTTGAACTGATTGTTCTTTTTAAAAAGCCGATCTCCCCATATTCCGAGACCGAACAAGAGAAAACTGACGAGGACAGCGGTTGCTCTTGCAACGACGGTCAAAGGGCGTTGCCTATAGTAGTCTGCAATCAGTTTTGGATCGTACCTACGCAGTTCATCGAGGTTTTTCACGCCCACAGAGACAAAAAGAGTGTTTATACTTAGCCATTTTCTGTTATTTTCGGCAATGTAGCAAGAACAACACTCCACAAGAAGCCTAGGTACACTAGGATTTATAAAATGTTTCCAGTTTTTCCTATGCCTCGCTCGACTAAGCTTCAATTTGTTGGTTTGTTGACCGCAACTTACTTCTGTATCGCTGCCCAGCCTGGATGGGCAACACCCTCGCGGGAGAACGTTTCGGTTCAATTTGACGAAAGTGGCGACCTAAAATTGGTCTGTGGCGATCTTGGTTCAGGGATCGGGCCAGAAGCGATCAAAGCCACTGTCGAAAAATATCGTGCCCTCTTTTCAGATCCAAACTCGCTGAGCGATCTGCGACTGGCCAAACTGATCACGGCGGGTTCTCAGAAGGTCTATCGGTTTCAGCAGACCTACAAGGGACTGGAAGTACTTGGTAGTTCCCTGACCGTGGGTGTCCAGAAGGGTAGACTCAACACCCTTATTAATGGTCTCAAGCCCAACTTAGCCGTCAAGATTAAACCCAGCATCAATAGCCAGGAAGCAGAAGAAGTCGCCCAGCAAATCCTGCCGATGGATGATGGCCGCATCTCGACGCGCCTCGTCGTTTTCGCAGAACGCGCTCGTCCAGTGCTCGCCTACGCAGTTGCCTACGACGATGTCACTGTCGTTGTCGATGCCAACAATGCTCAGATTCTTAAAGTCGAGTCTCCTCTCAACGATTAGCCTTCACGGGACAGATCAGGGCGGAGAACCAGGTAAACCATCGGGCCGACCAAAGGCAGAGCACCTAACCACTGGAAAGAGGAATCTTTGACCCCGCGTCGTTTGAGGTCATCGGGAATCAACACCCCTAAGAGCAATGAACTGAGCAAAAAGTCGAAGGTCATCACGTTGATAAACCGTGACTGTTGCCACTGTTCGACAAAAATACTCCAGTTCCCATGGAACACCCCATTGGCAAGGGTTCCAACTGTCAAGGCGACAAAGAACAGAGCCAGCCAGCGTAGATCAAAAATGCGCACCGCTAGACCTGCTTTTTTAGGTTGTGGCCATTCGCTGTGAGGTTTACGAAAAACCAAGTAGGGAATCAGAACGAAGGCACCGATGGCAAACATGAGAATCCCGAAAGGCCATGCGGGGAGCTTCTGCCCGTGACCATCAGGAATCAGTAAAAACAAGTACAGCACTGGAATCAAACCCATGACGTTGAACAGTGCAAGGATCAATGGTTCGCCCTTGCCCTGAATCAAAGCAATAATTTCATTCATGCCACCTGGATCGGCTGGATTTGCCGGAGGTGCAAATCCAAAAGCGTAAGTGGTAAAAGCGATCCATAACAGAGCTAAGGCGATCTTGGTTTTCATAGATTTTTTTGTAGAGGCACTCTAATTGTGTTACTCCAAGAGAAACTCCTGATCAGCCAGAACTTCTGGCAAAGGACGGAGTGGCTGGGGCGGTTCCGGACTGTGGGGCTGCAACGTTTGCTGCCACCAGCCCACATTGTGCCAGGCGCTGAGTTTAAAGCCAACATTTCGGTAAATGCCAACTGCTTGAAATCCAAGGGATTCGTGGAGAGCAATGCTGCCCGGATTGGGCAAAGAAATGCCAGCGAAAGCATTGTAGTAACCTTGTGTTGCCAGAATTTTAAACAGGTTTCGGTAGAGTTCCTTGCCGATCCCCCGTCGGCGGAAATCCTGGGCAACGTAAACAGAGACATCCACAGACCACTGATAGGCACTGCGAGAACGATGGGGGCAAGCGTAGGCATAACCAGCAATCTGATGATCCTCTGCGCAGACGAGCCAAGGCAAGCCTTCCAGGGTTTCACTGATACGGCTTTGCATCTCAACCAACGAAGGCACAACGGTCTCAAAGGTAGTCGGCATGTCAGTGACAAACGGTGCATAGATTGCCAAGATCTGTTCAGCGTCCTTTGCCTTGGCCAGCCGAATCCTCACCATCAGAACAGTTTTCCAGCGATCGTGGCGACGTTATGACCCAACTGTTGGATCGAAGTCTGTTGCTTTGGATCCTTCAAAGAGCCATCAGCAGCAAAAGCATCGTGGGCTTTCGGAACTGCGACTTGACCGGGCAGGACAATCACCCCGATGTTGCCGAGGATCGCGCGAATATGGACAAGGCCACGCAGTCCCCCTAGCCCTCCCGGCGAAGTGCTCATCACTGCGGCCACTTTGCCCGTAAAGCAAGCCAGACCCGCTTCCCCTGGTGCAGGCCGTGAGAGCCAGTCGATCGTATTTTTGAGCACCGCAGATACCGAACCGTTGTACTCCGGAGACGCGATCAGCAATCCTTGATGCTCGATGAAGATCTCTTTGAGTCTGAGAACATTCTCAGGCAGTCCCTCAGCGGCTTCGAGGTCTTCGTCAAAGATTGGCAATCGGTAGTCTGCAAGATCGAGGAAAGTGGCTTCTGCTCCATTTTGCAGTGCGCCTTGAGCGGCAATTTGCACTAATTTTTTATTGAAAGAATTGCGGCGGGTGCTCCCAGCAAAAGCGAGGATCTTTGGAGTAGCGGTCATTGAGGCAACTCAAGGTGAAAAGTTCAGATCCATAATCCCACGGCAAGGTTACTCATAAAAGCAACAAAAAAATCTATATCAGGGAAGAGTTCAAAGTGAACAAAACTTGGGTAAGATTAGGTTAACAATAATCAACAAATGTTTAAGCAGTTCATCTCGATGAACCAACAATGTCGTTTAGAGCAAAAGTAAAGCTCCAATGTCTGACACATTGTTCTGACTTTTTGTTTAGCTGAACCATCAAAGGGGAACCGATTCTGTATGCACATAATCGGAGCAACTGAACCATGTACTATGCAAATGCAACTGCCCGCAATGACATCTTGAAGGCGATGCGATTGGCTGTCAAAAATCTCTGTTGGATTGAGCAGAAGCTCTATGTAACGTACAAATGCAATCGCGTTCATGTCGCCCAAATGTTTCCAGATCTCTATCAAGAATGTTTGCAAGAAGCCGCGATCATGCTTAACCGCGTGGAGCTAGAGCGCAAACGCCTGATCACCGCTGAGGAATGGGGGCCAGGACTTAGTCAGGAAAATGCTGACTACCCGATCCTTCCCAAACTACTCAGCATGGGTTTTCGCTTTAACGCAGCTTAAGCCGTAATTCAAGTGTTAGGAACCTCGAACTTTCGGGGTTCCAAGCAAGCTACTGAAACCGCAAGCACAGATTCTGCGAGACTATCGAGGTCATAGCCACCTTCGAGTCCGAAGAGAACCTTTGGGATCCGCGCGAGGCACTGCCTTGCAAAGTCCCCAAAATCTTTTGGAAGTAACACCATCTCTGCTAGTGGATCTGCGTAGTTTGCATCAAAACCAGCACTGACAATGAACAGCTCCGGCTGAAAATTTTCAATAAATGGCCAGACTTGCTGATCGAAAGCAGCTTGATATTCTTTGCGTCCACACCGAGCGGGCAAAGGAATATTCAGGATATTTTGGTGCGCACCACATTCACCGATCTGCCCGGTTCCGGGGTAGTGAGGAGACTGGTGCAAAGACACATACGCAATCCGTGGATCATCCCAGCAGATCTGTTGGGATCCATTGCCGTGATGGACATCCCAGTCCAGAATTGCTACCCGTTTAACACCAGAACGCAGCGCATAGTTTGCAGCCAAGGCAGCATTGGAGAATAAGCAAAAACCCATGGCCTGATTGCGCTCGGCGTGATGACCCGGTGGTCGCGCCACGACCCAAGCTGGTTGAGCAGAAGCAAGCACTGCATCGACGCCATCCAACCATGCACCTGCTGCAAGTAGCGCCACAGAAAAGCTTTGGGGACTGACGACGGTATCGGGATCTAAGTAACCGCCTCCGCGTTGGGCAGTCTGCTCCACCAAGTCGATCAAGGCTGGTTCATGAATCCAGAGTAACTGTTCGCGGGTGGCAGACTTAGGTTCCTGCCAGCGCAACTGATCGGCAATCTCAGAGGTTTTTAGGCGCTCAACAATCGCCTGCAGCCGCTGGGGACGCTCTGGGTGACTGGCACCTGTGTGATGGTCAAGAAATTTTTCGGAATAAAAAATCGTCAGCATGGACATAGTCTAACGGCGCAAATCCTTCTCAGTCCAGCTTTTAAACCTGGGGATTCCAATCCATTAAATTGCCCAGTTGGGTGAGGGTGATGAAGCTCAGTTGCCACAGCAGAATTGGCAGGGGTCCCTGCTTGATGCGCTGAAACTTTTTGGCAAGTGCTAACTGCCGAACACTGACGATCTCTGTGTCCAGAAGGTACTTTTCAAAATTGCTCTGGAAGGTGCTTTCGCCAGCCACGGTCTTTCTCCTGAGAATACTTAACTTTTGTTTACAAATCAAGGCGCTTCAACATTAACAACACTTTACGTAAAAGGCAAACATCGCGTCTCCGCCCAAAGGAAGGGTTCACGCCAGCCAAAAGTTCAGTTTCCGGTCATCACTTTTGTTCCCTGCCAAGTGTAGAAATTGAGTAATTCCCAGATGTAATGCATAATTTAGGGGATCTTCGTGGAGTTTTCTCATGTTTCCCCTGAAGCATCGGAAATTATGTGGTTTTGCGCTTATTGAAATTTTGAGCGCAGTGGTGGTGAGTGCTATTTTGCTCACTGTTGGGCTTGCGGCCATTCCTGCTTGGCAAAAACAGCAACAAGTCGCCCAACGTCCGGTGGAGATGGGCAAGATCGTCGCTGCATCCCGCACTTTTTTGAAAGATACGCTACATCTGCCGGATCTAAGCCAAGAAGCGGACCGCGCACTTTGGCCCAGCTACTATAAGCCACCAAGCAATTTGACCAGCGAGGCGAATCAGGCTTTGCCGGATGGTTTTAGTTATCAAATTGTGCGAGCTTACTCGCCTTCAGGTCTAACTACAGACGATGTCCCAGGCGAAATCAAAGTCACAGGCGCGACCTGCGATCAACCAAGCAACGATCCCCAAACCTTTTGCGATGTGATCGTCCCTTTTTAACTGATTTCGCGAAATCCACCGTCCGCCTGTGCGGTTCATGTATGCGTAAATGCTTGGCGCTGTTCAGGACTCAAAACGGTGTTCAGTTTTCCAGAGCGATAGCCTTCTAGATCCAAACTCACAAAGGTATAGCCGTAGGACTGAAAAGCACTCACCAACGCAGGCAGATCGGTCTGCATCATAAAGTCTTGGATGCTGTCGGGTGGAACTTCGATGCGAGCCGTATCCGTTGTGGAGCGCACCCGAAAGTGGCGCAGTCCGAGTTTGCGCAGATAGCGTTCAGCCGCTGCAAGGCGAAGTAATTTTTCTTGGGAGATGGACTCGCCGTAGGGAAAGCGCGAAGAAAGACAAGGCATCGCGGGCTTGTCCCACGTAGAGAGTCCCAAGAAGCGGCTCAACGCACGCACCTCTAACTTGCTCAGTTGGGCTTCAACCAAGGGGGAGCGGATCCCTTTTTCGCGGGCAGCCTGAAAGCCCGGTCGGTAGTCTCCCAAGTCGTCTAGATTGGCTCCATCGACGACAGTGGCAATCCCTCGTTCCGCTGCAAGGGGAACGAGAGCACCGTGCAATTCACTTTTGCAAAAGTAGCAGCGGTTGGTTGGGTTGCTCGCGTAGTTGGGGTTCGCCAGTTCATCGGTTTCGATAATTTCGTGGCGGATGCCGATATTGCTTGCTTGGATGACCGCATCTTCGAGATCTTCAGCCATTAAAGAAGCAGAAGCAGCGGTGACGGCAAGGGCTTTGTCGCCCAAGACATCGAAGGCAACCTTAGCGACGAGGGTGCTATCGACACCACCGGAGTAGGCGACGAGAACCTGATCGAGATCTCGAAAGATCGCCTGTAACGTTTCAAGCTTTCGCGTATTCAAGGGGCTGAGTGATCCGTGCTTTGAGGGGTGGCAAGAGACTTAGGGGCAAATGCAGCATGTTCAGGGTGACTCCGTCCTTATTCGTGCCATGGAAATCACTGCCGCCAGTGGGGACAAGGTCGTACCTTTGAGCCAGTTTGAGAAGGCGGGCACTTTGCCTAGGCGTGTGTTCACTATGATAAACCTCGATCCCCTGCAGTCCAGCGGCAACGAGAATGGGTAGGACGGATTCGACACTACCGCCACGAAACAGCAAAGGATGCGCCCAGACAGGGACAGCACCGCATTCGCGCAGAACGCGAATCCCTTCAGCAGCGCTCAAATCGCCGTAGGGGACAAAGGCAGGGCCGCTGTCGCTGAGCCAGCGACGAAATGCGTCTTGTTCATCTTTGATGTAGCCTGCTTCCCGCAGGGCGTGGGCGATATGAAAGCGTCCAGGCGTCTTCACTTGGGGCATGTCGATGGGGAATCCTAAAGCCGCAAGTTTGGCGACGATCTTTTCCGCACGGTCAATGCGGGCACGATGGCGCTCTACCAAAAATGGCGCAAGTTCTTCTGCACGTGGATAGAAGCCAAGGACGTGTAAAGAATGACCTTCGTGGGTGGTACTTAGTTCGAGGCCAGGGATCAACTCCAGACCGTGAACATCGCAGGCAGTTTGGGCTTCTGTCCAGCCGCTGAGGGTGTCGTGGTCGGTGATGGCGATTGCTTGAACCCCAGCATTCCGGGCAGCGACCACGAGTTCTGTGGGTGTCAAGGTGCCATCGGACATGGTGGTGTGGCAGTGCAGTTCGATCATGGCTCTAGTTTAATTTACACCTCTTAACATTAACAGAGGATTTCCGCCCTGAAAGATCCAATCAGGTGCCATCAATCCTATAATCTAAAGCTTGAACGCTATCTGCGTTGGTGAGGTTGTCCGGTCTTGAGCAGCGATACGAGTCGCAAGACGTTATTCATCACAGGTGCTAGTGGCTGTGTCGGTCAGTACCTGCTCGATCTCCTTATCAAGGACAATCGCTACAATGCGTACCTGCTTGTGCGCAACCCCAGCAAACTCAAGCCAGAGATTCGCGCCTGCGAGCGATTCACGATCATCCAGGCAACCCTAGGGGACTTCGACCTTTACAAAGATGCCCTGAGCGAAGCGGACATCTTGCTGCATCTGGCGACTTCCTGGGACGGCAACAACATGGCCTACACCGTCAACGTGGATCAAAGTCTGCGTTTGATCAACAGCGTGAACCGGGAGCGTTGCAAGAAGATTTTGTATTTCTCTACCAGCAGTATTCTTGATAGCAACAACCAGCCCCTCGACTTTGCCAAACAAGAAGGGACGGATTACGTGCGCAGCAAGTATCTCTGCCACGAAAAATTGCCTGAACTCGATGTCCATGACCGGATTACCACCCTTTTCCCGTCCTTGATCATGGCAGCGAGCAAGGATAAACCAGTCTCACATGTTTCCGGTGGAATTCCCCAGGTGGCTCGCTGGGTCAGCATTATGCGCTTTTTTAAGGCCGATGGCAGCTTTCACTTTATCCATGCCCACGATATTGCTTTAATTACGCAATATCTGTTGGAAAACGATTGCGATACCCGCGAAATTGTCCTCGGCAATCCGGTAATTACCTTCAACGAATGTATCTACCAGTTCAGCGAGTTCTTCGGCAAAAAAGTGTTCTGGCAATTTGAGCTGACACCAGCCATTGCCCAGTCGATCATCAAACTTTTCAACATCAAGATGAGTCCGTGGGATTATTACTACATCAAGCAACGCCACTTCACCTATAAGCCCATTTTCAACCCCGCGTCTTTTGGGCTAAAAACGCCTTTTAGTACCCTCAGTGGCATTCTTGCCGAGCATTAGATCCGGGTGCGCACTGTGAATGCGTAATGTTCGCCGATCTCTAAGTTGTAGTCATATTTTTCAAGAAAGCGCTGCAGTGGCTCTTTGATCAGGGCACGGCCAAGGGATGGCTGGACTTCCAAGCGTCCACCTGCGCGAAATTGCCAGCGAAAAGTCCAAGTGTATCGGCCTCCCTCAAGTTCGCCCACCAACCAGCCGCCCGCCAATGAGCGACTTGTGACGCGCAAAGTGACCTCAGTTTGTGGGTTAGACACGTGCGGATACTCCTTTTTTATTAGTCTAGAGGAGGATTTTCCCGATGGTCTAGTCCAAAATGCTAGGCTAAGAAAACTTTGTCACGGAGCGTTACATTGGGCACTGCTGTTTCTTTACCCTTGACCCTTTCTACCCGCAAGGAAGATCTCCTTGCCATCGAAATCCAAGATCTATTCGATGCGGGGGCGTTCTGGGCGCAGGGGCGACGAATCGAGGACATTGAACTCATGATCCAGATGAGTAATCCAGTGGTCAGTGCGCGCATCGACAATCGTCTTGTCGGCTTCACACGGGCGACAGGGGATGGCGTGTATCGAGCGGTGATCTGGGACGTCGTCGTCGATCCTGCCTGCCAAGGTCAGGGGATTGGCCGTCAATTGGTTGAAGCCTTAATTTCTCATCCCTTAATGTGCGCAGTGGAACGGGTGTACTTGATGACCACGTTCCAGCAGGGTTTTTACGAGAAGTTGGGCTTCGTCAAAAATGCCTCGACGACGATGGTGCTCACCCGCAATACCTAGATTTGATCGCATAGTCAAATTCGCTAAGCCAAATTCTCGGAGAAGCGGAATTTGAGACTAGGATTTGCTGAGAGAAATGATTGACTTACTTTCAGTACGTAGTAGTATTGCGAAGAATTTTCAATCAAAGAGAATGGTTTGAAAACTCGTTCGGATCTGCAACGACAAAGAGGTAAGCTATGGCATTTTATGATGAGTTTAAAGAATTTATTCAGCGCGGAAACGTCATCGATCTTGCTGTCGGGGTCATTATCGGCGCTTCTTTTGGCAAGATTACAACTTCACTCGTTGACGATATTTTGATGCCTCCCCTCGGGCTAGTGATTGGAAAGGTCAATTTTTCGGATCTGTTTATCAACCTGTCATCGACGGCTTACTCCTCCCTTGCAGAAGCAAAAAAAGCAGGGGCACCGACGATCAACTACGGCAGTTTCATCCTCGCCCTCATCGATTTTCTCTTGATTAGTCTGGTAGTTTTTCTGTTGATCAAACAGATCAACCGTCTTTCCAAACCACCGGAAACGGCACCCGCGCCAGTCACTACCAAAGCTTGTCCTCGTTGTTTTTCTGAGATCCCTTTGAAAGCAACCCGCTGTCCCAGTTGCACCTCTGAAATTGGCTAATCTCTGTGGAGTGAAGCGGGAGTATCCGCTGTAATTCTCTATGGGTGCGATCTATTTGCCGTCTGGCTGCGTATATTCCATAGACTTCCCACACACTCTTGACAATGCGTGGTTATCAGGAAATCGCAAACGTAGTGTTATGGTGAGCATCCCAAAAGTGACAATGTACACACGCACTGCGAGAAAGTTACTATCCACAAATGACTGAACGCCTGGCCAGTTTGCTCACGACGATGCGTACCCACACCCTAACGATGTTTAGCGGTTGTGACCGGATTACTTTTTGCAAGCAAGCACATCCAGATTTCAGTCCGATTGGTTGGCACCTTGGCCATATCGGTTATACGGAGGCACTGTGGCTGCTCAAGGGAGAGAAAACGATTCAGCCAGCGTTTGCCAAGATTTTTGCGGTGGATGCCCTACCGAAAGCGCAACGCTCAACCCTGCCGCTCCAGGCAGATGTTCTTGAGTATTTGGCAGAAATCCGTGAAGCGGTACTCAAAAAACTAAGCCCGGACTCTGATGAACGCCTCTGGCATTTTTTGATCCAGCACGAAGCCCAACATCTAGAAACAGTGAAGTGGGTTTTGCAAATCCTTCGGCCTCAAGTCGGTGGATTAGATCCTTCCCAAATACCAACAAAACTAAGCATGACCCAAGTGCCCTCAGGCTCTTTTTGCCAGGGCAGTGAACAGGCAGAAGCCCTCGACAACGAACGGCCTATGCAGACTGTCCACCTTCCCAATTTTTGGATCGATCAACACCCAGTGAGCCAAAGCCAGTACGCGATTTTTTTGGAGGCGGGTGGCTACCACGATCCTCAGTGGTGGAGCGAAACAGGCTGGGAGTGGCTGAAATCTCAGACCATTACCCATCCCAATACTTGGGGGGGATGCGCAGATCTGCCAGTCTGCGGGATTAGTTGGTACGAAGCGGATGCCTACAGCCGCTTTGTGGGCAAACGTTTACCGACTGAGTCAGAATGGGAAAAGGCGGCAAAACTGGGATTCCTGACTGGCCAGGGTCAGGTGTGGGAGTGGACTCAGACTGGGTTTCACCCCTATCCAGGATTTGAGCATTACCCGTACCATGGCTACTCGGCGGCCTACTTTGACGATGCCCACCGCGTCCTCAAAGGTGGCAGTCGAGCCACTCAACCTGCTTTGAAGCGACCCAGTTTTCGTAATTGGTTCCCTCCAGAAAGTCGGGTGACGTTTACAGGATTGCGCTGCGCTAGTGATGTTGCAATGGGAAATAACTGATGACACTGTTTATTGA
>JACMLN010000037.1 GCA_014379585.1 Gloeobacterales cyanobacterium ES-bin-313
CGTCCATTGCCTGAAGGCTTTGAGGTTAAAACTGCCACGGTCAGCAAAAAAGCTGACGGCTGGTATATCACTTTCAGTATACTTGATGAATCTGTACCAGTCATTAGCCAAGACATTAATATCGAAAAATCTACTGGTATCGACCTCGGTCTAAAAGACTTTCTAGTCACCGGCGATGGCCTACATGTTCCCATTCCCCAATATTACCGCAAAGCCCAAAAGCGATTGGCTAAGGAACAACGTAAGCTCGCTCATAAAAAGAATAATGCCAGTAAACGCAGGGCTAAACAGGTTCGCAAAGTTGCTAAAATACACGCCAAGATTGCGAGACAGAGGAAAGAGTTTCATTACAAAACGGCGGTTTTACTGTTACGAAAATACGAGGTTATTGCTCATGAGAACTTAAATATTAAAGGTTTGGCAAGAACCCATCTTGCTAAATCGGTGCATGATGCTGGATGGGGTCAATTCATTACAATCTTAGCAAACAAGGCTGAAAGAGCTGGGTGCTTAACGATTGGAGTGAATCCATCTGGTACAACACAAATGTGTTCCGATTGCGATGCTGATGTTCCCAAAACTCTGAGCGATAGATGGCATTCTTGCCCTCACTGTGGCTTGGAGTTGGATAGAGACGAGAACTCAGGGCGGAATATGTGGAAAAGGGCGGAGGGTCATCCCGTTCTTAAAGCTCGTGGAGTCCGAAGCGATGGCTGGACTATGAAGCGAGAAGCCCGGACTCAATCCGCAGGATGAGTGTCGGGAGTATGTCACACTAGCAGCGAAGACAGGTGAGCAAATTATGCAAGTGACGTTGCGGGAAGTGAGTTGGAGCGATCTTTGGATCTGGTTCGAGTTTGAAGAATCCCCGACGGAGAAGCAGCGCCTCTACTTAGAGCAAGTTCTAGATGCTTGGTATTCTTTAGGGCTACTCGGCGGTTTCAACGCTTCGAGACTGTTGCTCAACGACACAGACGAGATGGGAATTTCCTACTCTTCCTACAATCTTGAAGACACAAACCCCATGCCTTCGCTCATCCACAACATGGGCACCACCGAATTTGAAGGTTCTACAGCGAAGTGCTGGTTCGATCTTGGCACTGCCGATGCCCTTTCTTTGGACATCTTGATCAACGCCCTCGAAACCCTCAGCAATGAATACATGCCCATCGTCCGCCTCACCATCGGCGGATCCGAGGAATCTCCTCCATGGTTCATGGAAGACGACAATTAGGGCCCGCAGCACGCTGCGCCCTACCCAAGAAAACCACAAAGTAGCGACCCCATAGTGCCAGCTTCCATTGGTTTCCCAGAGATAGACTCCATTGGCACCCAGACCTTCTCCTATCCCCCTCCAATTCCGCAACACCACGCGTAGCGCCCAATGCAATTCCAAGCATCAAGCCGTAAAAGAGAATTGACCCAGGCTCAGTCACACTCAGTAACAAACAGGTACAATCATGTTTACGAACCGGACGCGCCTGTTAAGGAGAATCGAATCATGACCCCGACTTTGAGTAATTTTTTGTGGAGCCTCTTCTGGGGCGGAGCATTTTTGGCCCTCGGTGCTGGTGCACTGACGGTGATCTCCCGCATCGACCGCATCCGCTAAACTGTCTCAGCCATTGCCGATCTTTTCAGTGCTTGGGCTTGACTAACGATCTCGCAGTTTGGTAGCAGAACTTGGGCAAATTTGCCATCTTCGTAGGCAAAGGTCATCGGTACACAGTACTCAATTTCCACTTGCTCCACTTGTTGTGGGCTGAGATGATCAAGCTCCATCAACAATGCCCGCAGTGTATTTCCGTGGGCACTGACGATCACATTTTTCCCTGCCTCCAATTCCGGCAGAATGTGGCTGTAAAAGTATTTTAAAGATCTTTCAGCCGTATCCTTGAGGCTTTCACCGTTGGGTGGACGACCTTCAAAACTCCGCCGCCAGCTATGGACAACTTCTGCACCGAACTTGACAGCAGTTTCAGCTTTGTTGAGACCTTGGAGATCCCCATAGTTGCGCTCATTGAGGGCGGCATCTTCAACGATTGGCGGCGATTGCCCTGCGGATTCAAGGATGATTTTGAGCGTTTCTTGGGCGCGGATCAGCTTTGAAGTAAAGGCAATATCGAAAGGAACGCAGTGGATTTGGGCACCACACTCGCGGGCTTCTTGGCGGCCTGTTTCTGTGAGGGGCACGTCCGTCCAACCTGTGAAGCGATTTTCAAGATTCCAGATCGACTGGCCGTGGCGGAGCATGACAAGGAGACTCACGGGGTACACTCTGCTTGGGTCTGCACACCCTGTTTACCAGGATTTGGGGTCGCTTTTGACGAAACTTAAGCAAAAAACGCAAAACCGATGGCCGCGTCCAAGCTTTGGCGCTGTGATTCTCCTCGGATTAAGCCTATTTTTCTTTCTATCTGCGACCAATACCCTCTCCGGTTGGCTCTACGTACTCAGTGCCATGCTTTTAGGGGTGCTTGTCATCGGTTTTGGGCTACCACTGCTTCAAGTTTCTGGCCTACGAGCTGAACGCCCTCGCCAGGAGTCCGGCCAAGCAGGGCAAGCCCTCAATCTTTCACTCACCCTCCACAACCCCACCAAACGTCCCCGCCAACTTTTAATTGCCCAGGATCAGCGGCCAGAAGCCTTAGGGGGAAGCGTTTCTCAAGTGATCGAGGTGATCGAGGTAGAAAGCAGCTTTCGTTGGCAGACCGAAATCGAGAGCCCACGGCGCGGTGTCTACGCTTGGTCTTCTCTAAGTGTTCGCAGTGCTGCACCCTTGGGACTTTTTTGGCAGCTCCGCCCTCTGGAAGCCCCCACCGAAATCACGATCTATCCACGCATCTGGCCTCTATCGCGCTGTTCCTGGCTGGAACAACAGCAGGATGCAGGCGAAGCAAGTCTAGGCCGGAACCGTAGCCGCGCCGCCCAAGAGATCACCCGTTCGGTGCGCCCTTACCGATTTGGCGATGCCCGTCGCCTGATTCACTGGCGCACCACCGCCCGCCGGGGGGAATTGCAGGTGCGCGAACTGGAACAGCAAACAACTAGTAGCCGGATCATCCTTGCCCTCGACCATCGACCTGGGATCTGGTCAGCAGAACGCTTTGAACTGGCTGTGGAAGCGATCGCTTCGCTATTTATGCTCGGTCAAAAATTAGAGCAAGCCGTCAGTCTTTGGACAGGGACAGGGGTGATCGACAATCGTCAAGCAGTTCTCGATTATCTGGCGCGCATCCGCTTAGAAGATACTGCGGGTCTCCCTCCGGGGGATCAAGATCTACTCTGGTTCACAGCAGATCGTTCCGGACTAATCGAAAATCCTCAGGCGCGCTACCTCGACTTTGGTGGTTATCGCAAAGGTTTTAGCCGTACTGCCAGCATCGATGCCACATTGCCCCTAGGGCCACAGCTAGAGATGCTACCCTTGGTGCCATGAATGCACTGTCTTGGCCCACCTGGATTATCCATATCGCCAGCGTCCTCGAATGGATAGTAGCGATTGCCCTGATCTGGCGCTACGGCGAACTGACCAAAGATCGCTCTTGGTATGGTCTTGCCTTTGGGATGCTTCCAGCCCTTGTTGGAGCCATGGCTGTCCTGGTGTGGCACTACTTCGACAACGCTCCTCAACTGGACTTTTTGGGAAGCATTCAAGCCGTGATGACCCTGGTGGGCAATACGACGCTAGCGGTTGCTGCTTATAAGATTTATCGCCCGACGGTGGAGTCATGACGATCCTGACTGGTTTAGGTATCGCCCTTCTTGGAGCAATCGCGATTGCTTGTGGTGTGCTTGGGCTTTCTAATCTATACGTTGGTCAATGGGCTGTTGCTTTTGGCTTACTTGGCTCCGGCTTGGGGGTCGGCCTGCTCTTCGCTTGGGGCTGGGGTATTTTTCTAGATAAAATCGGCGCAGTCGAGACAGAGGTTGCCGGAGATAGTGCAGTGGCGGCTCCCCGTGCTCCTGCTCTGCTTGCTAGTTTTTGGCTGCTCGTTCTCGCTGGAGTGCTCACCTACGGTGCCTTCAGTGTCGAGGGCAGTTCACGCTGGCTGAGTGCGGGTACGGCCTTTTGCCTGCTCGTGGTCGGTACGACCATCGCTTTTTTGCGCGCAAAAAATTAGCATTTTGAAAAGCTGATCTGCTACCATCCTCTGGTAACGACTCATTTACATCGTTGGCCAGTGTTCACTGACTAGCGTGCTACTTCGTAGCAAAAATACTTTTGTCCTGACATTATTCCTTACTTTCTCGACTGCTCCTCTCAATCCCCTTATGGAAAGTGTTTCCTTGGACTTTTCTAAACGGTTGACCGATCAGCGCTTTTGGCTTGCTGCCTTGGGCGCTGCACTTGCGGGGTTTCACCTTCAAGCGCTCTGGACGGCAACCGATGGTAATTCTGAAGCGTTGGTTACCCAAGTCCTATTCTGGCTAGCCATCGGCTCCTTGCTCTGGAGCCGTAAAGAGACCCTGCGACTTGAAAGCCAACCGCTCCCAAGTGCTATTGGCCTAGTTTTGATCGGCCTTGTTCTGCTGAAGGGTGGTGGCACTTTTTTAAATCCCTTCGCCCAGTTTGCCCCTTTTGTTTCCGCGTTAGCTTTAGCACTGCTCGCCAGCGGATTGGGTGGGCTGAAGCAATACGTAAAAGAATTGGCTCTCGCAGCAACTTTGGTTTCCACAGTGCTTTGGGAGAATGCGCTTTCTCTCAAAGCGATTGCCCAGGTAACAGCCAAGCTTGCCTACGCCTTCTTGTGGTACACAGGTTTTGATGTTCACATCAGTGGCACAAATATCATGCTGCCAACGGGAGCCGTTGACGTTTACGAAGGCTGTTCTGGCTTTCACGGGATGGCTCAGTTATTTAAGTTGTCGATATTGTTCCTCCTTACTTTTGAAACAAAAGGCTGGATACGCAAGGTGATCACTCCTCTGATTGCCGTCGCTATCGCCTTTTTCACCAACGCTATTCGGGTGGCGCTCATGGCCATTTTGGTGGCAGGCGGAGATAAAAATGCTTTCTTTTACTGGCATGAGGGGGAAGGTTCCAATATCTTCTCGCTGGTGAGCATGTTGCTTTTTGGCCTTTTCTGCTACACCCAGATGGCTTCAGAAGATGAGCCAGACGAGCCAGATGAACCGGGCACACCCGCAGAACTCCCCGTTCAGGAGTCCCAAAGCGTATGAGCATTTGGAAGAAGTGGCTACGCACTGGACTGCTTGCCGTCACCACCCTCGCAGTAGCAGCCATGGCAGCTTACTCTGCGATCACCCCAAAGGTTTTAGGAACTGTCTACCAACCTTACAGCTTTGCTGATCAGACCAAGCTTTCAGGCTGGACTGCCTTACCCAGTGAAAAGATCGCCATCACTCGTCCGATCCCTGCCTACCATCAACTGATCGCTTCAAAGCTCTACCACTTCCAAGCATCGGGGCGAAAACTCGATATTCAATCGATGTATCTTGTCGATACTGATGGCAATATCCAAAATTTCGCCCAAGACTTTACCCCCACCCACTTTTCAGAAAAGCCCACAGAGCGCCATCGTTCTGGGCTCGGTTTCTACCAGCTTTCGACCCAAGGTACACGCAGTATTTTGCGTGCCTGTATCAATCCACGGGGCGAAAGTACTGTTACTGTGGCCCAATTCGAACAGAATCGCCGCAGTTTAGATCGCCAAGTGGATCGTTGGTTGCCGTGGCTCTTTAATCAGGTTTATCTTGTAGACCGCCGCTGTATTTGGACAGAGATGTCCCTGACGGCTACGGATCTGTCTTCTGAGCAACGCATCTCCCTCTTGGAGCAGTCCTGGTTTGCTTGGCTGCCCCAGCAAACATTCCCCAACCCCTAACGGAGTGACACGTATCATGACTCAAGCTCAACTGCCTCAAAAGACCGTCGCCAAAAGTAGCGATACTCCCTCGACTGCGGCGCTCATGCGGCTGACAGGGTACGGATTGCTGCTTCTTGGCCTCTTCGATGTGGTCGCTGCTTTTATTCCTGTAAACTTTACAAATCCCATCTGGGAATTTCAGTTCCTCGGCGAACTCGTTGAACGCAGTATTGTCCCGCTGATGGGTCTTGCCCTCGCTTTCTATGGCGAACGTGAAGGACGCTTAAAATTTGAACGTCCGCTTTTGCCACTGTTGTCCTGGCTTTCTTTATTGGCTGGCATCGCTTACTTCGCTCTGATTCCGCTTGGGATCACCGACGCTTGGAAGATCAACCAGATCAACAACCAGCAAGTCAGCGCCCAAGTCTCCCAAAAGATGGAAAATATCAATAAGGCAAAGGATTCTCTAACAAAAGCGAGTCCGGCTGACCTTGATGCGGCCTTTGCCGCCCTCAAGAAGCGTGGAATGCCGAAGGATATCAAGAGTCCCCAGGTGATGAAGGCGAAGATGTCCGAAAACTTTGCTACCGTCGAAAAGAAACTCAACGACGATTCTGAAAAGGCTGCTTCGAATTTGCGGACAGCGCTGCTTAAGAATTCCACCAAGTGGAACCTCGGTGCTTTGCTCTCGGGGATATTGTTCGTCATGGTCTGGCGGATTACCCGTTGGTCTCGCCGTCGGGTTCCAACAGCAACCCCTCAGTAGCGAAAGAACGGCTTGGGGGTCAGGGCGCATCGAGATGGCGATGGAGCAGGAGGGCATCCTCGTAGCGCCCATCGTCCAAGGCAACAGCTTGAGGAATGCGGCCAATAATCGTAAATCCAAGGGAAAGCCAGAGCTTCAACGAAGGGAGATTACTGGCAAAGACGAGGTTGAACTGAAGGGCTTGGAAGCGAAGTTTAGCAGCAATTTCTAAAGCTGCTTCACCCATCAACCGACCCAGACCTTGGCCGCGCCAGTCTGGATGAACGATAAACCCACCATTGGCAATGTGACTGCATCGCCCTGGATGATTGGGTCGTAGAAAAAAAGCACCAACAAGGCGATCGTGAACCCAGACGCAGTAGGCACGATCGCTTAACCAATAGCGTCGGAAGCCTTCAATATCGAGGGGATCGCGCTGAGGGTAAGTATTGCCTTCTTGGATAATCACGTTCAGGAGGGCAAGAACGGATGCATCGTCATCATGATCTTTTAGGATTGCCTGTGCACCATCCTTAAGTGAAATCGATTTGTAGCCTGTCATGATTTTCCTAGACGACTGCGTGTTCAAATTTGCCGTACGTCCGGCAGCCATTTTCGATCAGATTTTAAACCAAAATTCGCGAGCGTTGCTGGAAGCTTTGTAGGCTTTCTGAGTTGTCGCACCGAGTTCACAATGGCTGATCCAAAGACACCCCAGGCACAGGGCACTGCTCCCCTGATTCAACGCATTTTGAATATGACAGGTTATTTCGAGAACAGTGTGTATATACCCCAAAGCTTTTCAGGAATTAGCAATAACTTTGATGGCCAGGGGATTAGCGTCGGTGTTCTTCAGCAAAATATTGGCAGAGGCAGTCTGCAACCCATGCTGAAAAAGCTGGATACAGAACATCCTGAAGTGCTCAAATCGGTTTTTGGGAAAGACTATTCTAGTCTTCATCGCATGTTGAAAATGCCCCAGGATAGCCAATTAGAGTGGGCAAAACAGATCCAAACACCCGGTAAGGATGGCGTCAATCCCTGGCCAAGGTGGAAGAAAGAATTTAAGGCCCTTGGCCAAACCTCTGAATACCAGCAGATTCAAATTGGGGCGGCTGAGGCGGTTTATCAGAAATCTCTGAAGCTCTGCAAGCAGTTTGGTCTGCGCTCAGAACGTGGCGTTGCTTTTATGTTTGATGTTGTTACCCAAAATGGCGGGATCGAAAAAAAAGGGTTGCACATCGGCCAGGATATCCAACGAGATATCGACGTACTCAAAAAAACAGGCAAAGATTCAGAAGAAGCAAGGATGGCAGCGATTGCGAGGCGTCGAACTGCTGCATGCAATCCAAGGTGGCGCGCGGATGCCCTCAATCGCAAAATGACGATTGCGACGGGCAATGGGGTCGTCCATGGAAGTACGATTGATCTCGACAAGCAATTTCACATCACCCTTGATCCTGCCCAGGATCTTGCTGCTGAAAAAACACCGATCACTGGAACGCAAACTGCTACAGCACAAGCACAAACCGCATCTATAAATCCAGAGTTGCGTCCAGAGTTACAAGCTGTCACGAATACAATCGAAGTGCGAGCCGCTGCTAACTCAATTCTTGAAAAACGCGGCTCCCTTGAAAAAGGTATCGCTTCTTACAAAGGCAAAACTTACGGTTTGCAGGCGGATCAAGAAGGATTGACGATTACCCGCAACGACGAGGTGATCTATCAAAAAACTGGCGAACAAGAAGTCAATCACCTTCAGATCCAAGATGTAAAAGCACTTACAGAAGCTGCAAAACAAGTGCAACAGGAGCCTGCCGCCGCTGAGACCTATGCAAAGCTGACCGAGAGTATTGTGCAGAAAGCAGGTCAACCGGAGCGCGATACCGTCGTTTATCGGGGCAAGGGCTATGAATTTATGCGCAGCGATGAGGGACTGCGGGTACGTAGGGATGGCTCTGCGATCTTTGCCCAGAACACCCAAGGTGAAACAACTCTCAACAAGCTCACAGATCTCGATGCGCTCGTCTTCAAGCAGATTGACCAGCGCGTTAGCCCACAGCCCACCGTCCTCGCCGAACGTTGAGACGTACACTGGTCTTGACGGGTTAGTGGACGTACCATGGGCGAAAGTAAAAAGCGCAGACAGGATCTAGGGGAAGTCTACGGAAACCCCGACAAAGAACGCTACTTTGAATCGATTCCATTCACCAAGGAACAGGGACGCTTCTGGTACAAGTTCACCGTGACAGGCACTTGGATCTGCATTGGCACCATCGCTGCTGCTTGGATCATTGTTCGGCTTGGGGTGGCAATGAAATGGTGGGGACTGTCCTAGTGCAGCAGGGACAACTTGCCGAACTCCAGATCACGGCACTGGCGGCTGGGGGCGATGGGGTCGGTCGTTTGGACAATGGCTGTGTAGTCTTTGTGAGCGATGCTGTGCCCGGTGACCAGCTTGAAGTTCGCCTGGTTCGGGTCAAAAAAGGTCATGCCTTCGGCAAGATTTCTCGCCTACTAGAACCATCCCCCCAGCGTGTTCGCCCATCCTGTATCGTCGCGGATCGCTGTGGCAGTTGCCAGTGGCAAGCTGTCGATTACCAAAGTCAGCTCGTCGCAAAACATACCCAAGTGATCGATGCCCTTACCCATCTCGGTGGCTTTCTAGATCCCCCTGTTGCAGCCGTACTACCTCAGATTCACCCGTTGGGCTATCGCAACAAATCGACTTTTCCGGTGGGTCGCAACAGCCTCGGTGAATTGGTGATCGGCTACTACCGCAAGGATTCGCACCGCATCGTCAATCTCAACGCCTGCCCGGTTCAAGATGATCGACTCAATCCCCTCCTCGCCGCTGCCAAACACCAGATGCGCACAAAAGGCTGGATTCCCTACGACGAAACAACACACCGAGGCACCCTGCGCCACTTGTCCCTGCGGATTGGGGAGCGCACAGGGGAAATGCTGCTTACTTTCATCGTTCGCGATCGACAATTGCCCGGACTAGAGGACGTTGCCCAAGCCCTTCAAGAAGATTTTCCAGCTCTCGTCGGAATCTGCATCAACGAAAATTCCCTAAGAGGCAATGCCATCTTTGGTGAAAAGACCGAGTGTATTGCAGGCCGTCCTTATCTTGAAGACAAGCTCGATGACCTCACGTTTGCGATTGAGCCGACTACTTTTTTCCAGATTTGCACGGCGCAAGCAGAAGTGATTGCACGCCTAGTGGTCGCTGCGGCGCAAGCACAGCCGGAAGATACGCTGATCGATGCCTACTGCGGGATCGGTACTTTGACGTTGCCCCTCGCCCGCGCAGCCGGACGGTTGATCGGGATCGAAAATCATCCGCGCTCCATCGAACAGGCAAAGCGCAATGCCCAAAATAATCACTTCCAAAACTGCCATTTTGTACTTGGAACAGTCGAAGCAGAACTAGAACATTTTCCAGCCAATATCATCACCCTCGATCCACCACGTCGGGGCTGTGAACCGCAAGTACTAGAAGCCATTCTCAAAAACCGCCCGCGCCGGATTATCTATGTCAGCTGCAACCCAGCTACCCTGGCACGGGATCTGAAAATCTTGGTAGCCGGTGGCTATACGCTCGCCCAAGTGCAGCCAGTGGATCTGTTCGCCCAAACTCACCACGTCGAGTCAATTGCCACCCTCAATTGGCAGAACCGTTGAGGGCAAGCTGCACTTCGTAGAATCCATCCGCATAAGAAACCTCAAAACCAAGGCGGCGGCAGAGTTTGAGCATCGGTTGATTGCTGCTGAGAACGTAACCTTCCAAGCTTTGCAAACCTTGAAATCGCGCCACCTCGATGGCTTTTTCCAAAAGTTTGCGGCCTAGCCCTTGACGATGCCAGGGATCTGCAACAATCAGAGCAAATTCAGCGCTTCCACCACCGAGATGGGCAAGACGTACAACCCCTAACTCTTCAACTTGGCTTGGATATTGCACAGCAGTGATGGCGAGTTCACGACTGCGATCAAAATTTGTAAAGCGCTCAACATCGGCATCGGTAATCTTCTGGCAGTCGGGCAATTGAAAGAAGCGCTGAAAAAGCGATTGGCGAGAGCAACGATAAAATAACCCCCAGTGCAGCGCCAGATCCGTCGATTGTAGAGGGCGCAAATACACATTCAACCCACTACGCAACTGCCAAGTTTCCTCAGGGACATCCAGGATTTTCATAAGCTGTCCAAATCCATGCCCATCTTAGCGCTCATGCGCAAAGCCTCACGTTTTGCGTGAAGCCTACCGCACGAACCAAAATCAGGCACGTAGGGGCGCAGCATACTGCGCCCAGACATCGATCACACTACCTGTCAAGCATCGAAACGGAACCCTGCTTTATCCATCCGATCGATCGCTTCGCGCATCCGATCGTCAGGGACGGTCAGGGCGATCCGAAAGTAACCTTCGCCGTAGGCACCGTAGCCATTTCCCGGTGGAACGATGATGCCGCACTTGTCGAGGAGGGTACTGATGAACTCTAGCGAAGTCTTGAAAGATTTCGGAATCGGTGCCCAGACATAGAGCGTTGCCTTAGGTGCAGTCAACGGCCAGCCCAAAGAGCAAAGTCCATCGACGAGAATATTGCGGCGGTTTTGATAGACAGACATCAATTCGTGCAGGCGCTCATCGCTCATGCCAAAAGCAGCAATGGCTGCCTCTTGAATGGCTTTGAAGGCTCCAGAGTCAATGTTTGTTTTCACTTGGCCGAGACCACCGATGCCCATGGCGTTGCCGATCACAAAGCCGATGCGCCAACCAGTCATGTTGTAGGCTTTCGAGCAAGAGAGATACTCAAGGGCAACGTCTTTTGCCCCAGGCACCTGAAAGATGCTAGGAGGCTTATAGCCGTCGTAAGCCATTTCGCTGTAGGCATTGTCGTGGCAGATGAGAACATCGTGCTTTTTCGCAAAGTGGACGAGCTTCTCGAAGAACTCTAGAGTTGCCAGTGCACCAGTCGGGTTGTTGGGATAGTTGATCCAGAGCAGTTTGGCTTTGCGGGCGACTTCGTCGGGAATGGCATCGAGATCTGGCAAATAATCTCTTTCCGGCAACAGGGGCATGGTGTAGTATTCGCCCCCGGCAAAGATCGTCGAGGTGCGATAGACCGGATAGGCTGGGTCAGGAATCAAGGTGAAATCGCCGGGATCGACAAAAGCCAGAAAAGTATTATGAATTGCTTCTTTGGATCCGATAGACGAAATCACTTCCGTATCAGGATTCCAACCACCGACACCGAAACGCCGCTCGAACCAAGCTGCCGCTGCTTCGCGATAGGCTTTGGTGCCTTTGTAGGGGGGGTAGTTGTGGGTGGAAGGATCATCGATCGCCCGATGCATAGCCTGCAAGACAATATCAGGCGTGGGCTTGTCGGGATCGCCGATCCCCATATTGATAATGTCAACGCCACGGGCGACAGCTTCGTCGCGGCGACGGTCAATTTCGGCAAACAAGTACGGTGGGATGCGATCCAAACGGCTGGCAGTCTTCATAAAAAATGTAGAATTTCGAACCGCAACATTCTACTGTGCCCTAAGCTACTTCTGAAAATCTCTTTTCAGAAAACCGCTGATTTCCATGGGACTTCTGAAAATCTCTTTTCAGTAAACCCGTGAGATTGATAAAGCAGCCCTCGCACCGGAAATCTCGTGGCTCGACGCGAAGTGCCCCGAAGGAAACCCCCTTGGGGGGCTAGCGCCCTGAAAGAAGCACTCTTGGGGTGTCCCCTGGGATTGTGCCGAAGGTTATTGACCACCAACGCTCCGATTGCCATGAATTTCAAGCAAAAGGCCGAAGTGCCGCGATCATCGCCTGGGTATCTTTAGGTCGCGCGAGAGGATCGAAAGCACTTGCAGCACTCAGCACCCGAATTAAAGGTCTCGGTAAGAAGTCAAAAGAATCGAGGATAAATCGGCGCTCCCGTGGCTCATAGTATTTGCCTGGATACTGGCGCGTGAGCAAGTACATCAAGGTGGTCGCCACCCCAAAAATATCTGACTGGAGGCAGGGCCGGCCCTGACTTTGCTCCGGAGCACCGTAGCCAGGCGTGGCAATACGAGTTCCCTGGCGATTGCTGGCTTCTTTGACTGCTCCAAAATCGATCAAAGTAATCTTACTGGGGTTAAATCGGAAAATTAAATTTGCAGGCTTAATATCGCGATGAATAATCGGTGGATTGTGACCGTGCATATAACTGAGTACTTCACAGGTCTCAATCATCCAACCGACGGCTTGGGCAATCGATGCTGGCAGGGCATGTTCTAGGGTAGAACCATGCACCATCTCCATGACCAAATAGTAGCTATTATCAGTGGTGAAATAATCGTAAAACTTAGGGATGCCAGGGTGATTTAGCGCCGCTAAGGTATTTGCTTCTCTTAGGAACAATTCCCGCGCTTTGGCTTTGCGAGAGAGGTCGGCATCAATTTCTTTCAGTACTGCAAGGCGGTCTGTTTGACAGTTATATACCAAGTAAGTTGTGCTCATTCCGCCTTGGGCGAGGGGGCCGATCACTTCGTAGCGGTTGTTATTATCCGGATTTTCAAGAAACCCCTGACGCACAATCAGATAGCCACAAGTACGGCAGAAACGCCCATTTTTCGGGTTTTGGTCGCAACAGGCAGATCGCACCATGCTTCTGGTACTTGTCATCGCATTTCCTCACTGAGGTAAACAGTAAATAGACGACTCCCAAAGTGCCTTTGGAAATCGGCCGAGCAGATCTGTGTCCAGAATAACCGTCTGTAGAGACACTCTCCAGCAAACTGCTTATTGGTTGAGTAAGGCTCGCCACCAATCATCCTCATCGGCCACTTGCTTCTGGGCAACCTGGGGCTGCTGCGTTTTTTTGTTCATCTTACCGATCTCATCGACCCAGCGCTGGCGACTGCTGTGCTCTAAGTCCAAAATTTCAGCCGAAGCCCAATGAAAGTGATAGGCGATGTAGGCTACCTCCTCGAACAGGCGGTCGGAGGGGTAGCCTACAATTCCCCCGCGAGGGCAAGCTCCACCGCAAACTGGCTATTGCATTGAGGGCACTCAGCCGGAATATGCACATTGCCCTGCTGATTGAGTCGGTTATACAACTCCCGCAAGTAAGCAATATCCCGTGTAAACAGCCCTTCAAGCAGCTTCGGGCTGACAGAATTTAAGCTGCCCAAACGGAGAATCACCCGCGAAAGCATCACCAAGGTTCCATAGGGTGGATGTTCTTGGGCAGTGCGATCCCGTTGCACAGCCATTTCATCTCTGGCTGTGGCCAAGCGCATGATGCCTTTACGGTGAACATGCCCCTGTGCATCGATCAAGCCACGGGGCAGGGTAAATTCAAATTCGGTCTGAAAATTTTCTTTGCGAACCATAGCAACAACGAGAGCGATAAGAACAAAATAGCCCCTTCATGCTTGGGGTGTTTTGGCCGATTTTTCTTCGGGGATCAAATCATTGATTTTGCGGTAAAAATTTTGGAGATAGTTCAAATCTGCAGAAAAGAAGCCCTCGACGACACCTGTGGTGACTTCTTGAAGGGCACCCAAGCGCAGAATCACCCGTGCCAGGATAATCACAGTCGCATAAGCAGGATTGGCTTTGACGCGGGGATCCCGCAGTGGTGTAATCTCGTCGATGGCCGTTGCCAGTCGCATCACTCCCTTGCGGTGGAGGTTGCCTTCAGGATCGAGATAACCCTTCGGCAAAGTGAATTCGAATTCCGTTTGAAACATGGTCGTTCGGCCTACAATCCCTTATCAAATTGAGAAGCTAGCGCCAGCAGAGGCGGAAGCGGAAACCCCCATGCTCATGGATGCGGAAGCACTAAAGCTGGCAGTTGCAGAAGCAGAGTAGGAAAGGGAAGTTGTTTTCTGCAATCTGATCAAGTCTTCGACGGCCAATTTGAGTTCTTCGATGACAAAATCTGTGCTTTTCGCACTCGCATCTGTGATCGAAAACTCTGTGGGCCAAGCCCTTTGGAAGTAGAAAACGGCTTGGGGCTGACCGTCTTGATTCATGATTTTTAGGTAGCCATCGCGACGATTATTGCGCCACCGCCAGTCTTGGGTGGACTGAAACCATTCAGCAAAGGCATCGCTTGCGCTAATACAACGCCGCAGAACAATATCGCTGACATTCAAGTTGCCAGGAATCTTCGTTTCCTCGACGCGCCCGTAAGGAGCAGATCCCCAACGATCCCCACAGACTTCTGTCACTTTGATAGCGGGTTGGGCGATCTTAATCCCCTTGCACTCCAAAAAAGTGGCATCCGTGCTTTCGCTGCTGCCGACAAGTTTGAGGTCAACATAGAAACGGCAGGCGACTAACTTTTCAAGCTGTTCCACCCGATGACCTCCAGTACTGCAGAAGCAAAATTAAACTAATCGTTGCCATTTTGGAAAACACTTGAACCTTGAGGCCCCGATTGCTGACTGGTAATCCGGCGCATAAACTCGTAGCCAAACTTAACTTTTTCCATGGCCATTTGACTGGCTGTTGCATCGAACATGGGTGGTGAGTAAGAGACAAGATAGGAATTAACGAACTCCCATCGGATCACTTCTTCAGCACTCTGATTGTAGGAAACAATCCAGGAAAGACGACGACCCCCTTCAGGTTTTGCCCATTTGGTCGCGCCTTTAATCACGTGGTTCGCTGCTGAATACCATTTGTAAAGGGCGTCATCCTGGGAAGCCACGAGGGTCATTTCTAGCTGTGGAAACTTTTCAAAGGTTGGGGTAATTTGACGAATTTGGTCTCCATTTTTGCGCACACCGACGAGACTCTCGTTGCCGGCCACAGGAGAGTTCACATTCACTTGTGAACATTTCAGAATAATTTTGTCGGTAATCCCACCCTCGGCGTTGTAGTAAAACTTGGCGCCAATTAAGAACTCATTCAGTCCCATGATCTAAAACTCCGTAAAGTTTGATAAAAAGCAGGACAAGTGGCTTGCTTGTCCTGCGCTAGAAAGGGTTTACATGATCCGCTTAATGCCTTCGTGAACCAGTTCAAGAGATTCATTGGCCATATTCGGCGAAGCGGCGGAAAACGTGGGGCCGGTGTACTTGCAGGGATAGCAGTTCTGCACTTCCCAGCGAGCTTGCATCGTTCCGGATTGATCGTAGGCAGTCACCGAAGCTGACTTGCGGTTGGAACGCCATGCGCTTGCGCCTGCGTCGGTTTTGTTGCAGTTCTCGTACCAGGTGTAGAGATCGCGCTCATTGGTCGCTACTAGTTTCACATTGACGTGGGTAAATTTCTCCACGGTAGGTGTCGCTTGGCGGGTCTTGTTTCCACCTTTGCCGGAACCTTGGACATTCTCGCCGCCGCCAACGGGGTTGCTGCAGGACAGTCCGCTGATTTCGATCAGCAACTTGTCCGACAGGCCATCAGCCTCGAAGTAGAATTTACACGCTGTTAAAAATTCAGCCATCTTCTCGCTCCAAATTGAATGACGGATTCCTGGACGAATCTCCGGCCACCATCAGCATTTAGGGATGGGTAGCCGGAGATTTAAGCACACTAAGCTTCTTCGTCAGCACCGCCATTCCATTGGCTGATGCGGAAGATCACAAACTCAGCCGGACGGACTGGGCAGATGCCAATCTCGACGTACAACCGACCCAAAACCATGGTTTCGGGGGTGTTCAGTTCTTCGTCGCACTTGACGTAGAACGCCTGATCCGGAGTCGCACCGAACAGCGCACCCTCGCGCCAGATCCGCTCTAGGAAGTTGTTGATCGTGCGCTTGACCCGCATCCAGAGATCTTGGTCGTTGGGTTCGAAGACGGCCCATTGGGTGCCAAGTTCAATGGATTTTTCGATGTAGCTGATCAGACGACGGACGCTGATGTAGCGCCATTCGGTCTTGTCAGGCTCAACCAGGGTACGCGCGCCCCAGATCCGGATGCCGCGATTGGGGAAAGTGCGGATGCAGTTGATCCCAATTGGGTTAAGTAGTTCTTGCTCGCGGAAGTTGGTGTCGTAGCCGAGGCCGATGACGCCACGGGGAACTTCGTTCGCCGGTGCTTTGTAGACACCACGGGTTTCGTCGGTACGTGCCCAAACGCCCATCATGTGGCCAGAAGGAGGTACCAGAATCGGACGACCACCGTTGCGGGGGTTAGCCACTTTGATCCAGGGGTAGTAGATGGCGGCAAACATCGAGCGACGGTTGAAATCCGCAAGCCATTGCACCACGTCTTGGGGTTTGACTTTATCGGGAGGGGGATCCAGGATCACCATACGGTTGGGGGGGTTGGGGATGTCGCCGTTGGCCGCCCCTTCACAGAGACTGATCATCATCTCCATGATTCCGTGAACCTGTTCGAGGTCCAAGAGATTGGCTTCGTAGGCGCGCATGATATCTGGGCAGGCGAGCATGGTGATTTCGTCGATTTCGAAGATACCGCGTACGCCCGTACGGTCATCGCGGATCCCTTCAACATCGCGGGCAAAGCGGTCTGCCGAAGGCACGACCAAGGGAGGAGACAATTCGTAGGGGCCATTGCCGGGGCGTTTGGCGAGGGGGCGACCCGTCGTAGCCAAATCTTCAGCGATGAGAAACGCCGAAGTTTGAAGGGCTGTGACGACGTAGGTGGCAACTTGGGTGGCAGTGCCAGCATCCATGGTCAGATGTTCGAAGCGTTCGAGAATCTGATCGCCGCGCCGCACGGACACGGTGAAATATTCGCCGGTATCGCGAGGGGCTTCGCCTTCGGTGCCTTCGGGCAAAGGCCGTGGGGTACCATCGGAAACCTGCACGGTTACAGGGCCACTGGCGGCTTGTTCGGCTTTGAGGGAAAGACGCAAAGCTGGGCGGTTGCCGCGACTTTGGATCATCAATCCTGTTTCCGTGGTGGGCTGAAGCGCACCGACATTGGGTGCCCCAGGCAAAGAGGTTCCGATGCTTGTGATCCAGCAGCGTCCGCCGCCGTTCATAAACCAGCCGTACACAGCAAAAGGCAAGTAGGCATTGAAGTCGGTGAAACCATCGGAGCCAGGACGGCCAAAGTATTGAATGAACTGAGACCAGTTGGTGACCAGCATGGGCTTGAAAGGTTCAGCCCCGCCGCGTACGTCTTCCGTAAATCCGACGAAGCCGGCAATGGAAGTGGCGACACCTTCGATCGGGCGACTGCCGCGATCTATTTCTTCGATGTATACGCCAGGTGCAAAATAATCGAGTCTTGGCATAGGGGTCTTCCTGTAGATGAGGTGGAACAGCAGCAAGGGAGAACTTACCTGGGATTCAAGAGGATCTCCTTGAAGGTGTAGTTTTGGGAGTCAACCAAAACATTGCACTTTTGCGACGTGTAACCAGGGCATTGCAACTCCAGAACATAGTGTCCAAGAGAGAGGTTGTCGAAGTAGAACAGACCTTCCTGATTACTTGTGGCTGCTTTCTCTGTCCCTGCGATGGCCACACGAGCGGCGGCAAGGGGCAAAGTTGTGGATGCGCTCTTGATGATCCCAGCGACAGAAACCCGACGATTGCGCGTCGCTTCGATGGGACCATCTTCGAGTTCGGCGTTGCGCATACGGGTAATGCGCTCCCAGACCAGCGGAACAGGCGCTGCTGCCTGTGGCACAATCGGCGCTGTGATCGTGACCAGGATCGAGGGGCGCAGGGGAGTGCCAAGCGCAAGCCAAAGCGCACCAACATCGATATGCCGCACAGCGCAGACGGTCATATTGAGATTGCCGAAGCCTCTCAATGCGGGAGCGAGGAGATCCTCGCGCAACTGCCGATGGCGCAACAAGAGTGCCAATGCTTCTGTAAAGAGGTGATGCTCACCCAAGGTTGTGCGATCCCATGCACTGATCACAAAAGAAGCATCGAACCACATTGGCAGATTGCCAACGAACGCGGATGGCCGCCCCTCCGTGAGACGATGCTCAACTTGGCGACCTGAGTGCTGCACTTGAGTGCTTTCCCGCAAGTCGTAAAAGTAGACATTTAGCCCTGAACCACCGTTGATGAGCCGACGCTCGCCGGGGTGAGCAAAGTCAATTTGCTCTGTACTCGTCAACGAAGTGCCCCCAGCCAGAATATCCGCCAGGGTCTGGGACAAGGCTGTGATCATAAAGGAGCGCGATAGTCGTCCATTCAGTCACAGATTAGGGAGGGAGGGTCTGTTCTGGTTATTAGACTTTGGTCGGAGATTTTTTGCGCCTATCAATAAAGATGACGTAGTTCTATCCCTAGGGGGTTTGGCCGCTATACTCATGGCAAGGTTCTTGTCCATGTGTGCGTTGTATATTTGTTTGTTTCCCTTACCAGATAGTCGTAACATTCCGTGGAGTGACAACCGCAGCAATGAGTTTGCAGACAACCACCTCCGCAACTTCCGTCCAGAGCATGCCCTCACGTGTTAAGCCTGGGATCACAGGTTCTACACAGTTGCACAGCCTCTGCCAACTGCAAATTGAGCAACTTCTGGGAATGTTTCCCCTCACCTGTGTGCAGGTCACTTACTACGATCCACACATCGGTGCGCAGCAGCACTTGATCCGCTATTGCGATGGCCAACCTCAGTTTGATCGAAAAATCCTCGATTACCTCTTAGAGGAAGCATGGCTGTCGGATGCGCTATCCGTATTGACTCTTGTGCACCTAGACTCCAAAGTTTTACCAGAATTTGCCTACGCTTGTCCACTTGCGCAACGGGATCTCCATCCTGAATACTTCATCCTCTTCACTTGCGAACCCCTGACCCAGGCCCAAGAGCAAACGATCCAAAAATATGCCGCTTGCCTCGCACAGCATCTCGAACTCTACCAAAACAACTGGCGGCAAAAGTCCGAAATTGAACTTTTAGAGCAAGTGGTTCAGCGGGCAGGTCACCAATTGCGCAATCCGCTGGCCTTGATTGCCCTCTACGCAGAAAATCTTTGCTTAGGTCTCCCAGAGGGCAAAGCTCACGAACAAGCGACCATTATCCGAGAGACGGTCGCTGATTTAAACGCTAATTTGACAGAGTTAATCTACTGCGGTCAAGCAGAACGCTTGCGTTACTCAGCCCAGGATTTGCGTTTGCTCGTCACAGAAGTGATTTCAGGATTGCAGCCTTGGCTTGACAAGAAACATATTTGTATCGCCCTGCCAGATCACTCGTTGACCCTCATGTTTGATCGCCTTCAAATGAAGCAAGTTTTCGATAATCTCTTGAATAATGCCGTCTATTTTTCGCCTGAAGGATCAACGATCCGCTGTCGGTGGCGCTCTTTTCAGACAGAAGTTTTGATCGAAGTGGCGGATCAAGGGCCAGGCATGTCTCAGCAAGACTTGGAAAATTTATTTACACCCTTTTACTCGCAGCGGCCTGGCGGAACAGGTTTAGGTTTAGCGATTGCCAAAAAAATCATCTTGGATCACCAAGGCAGTCTTTGGGCACAGAATCTCCCGATTGGTGGGGCACAGTTCTCGATGAGCCTGCCACGCTCCCTCAATTCTTAGCCATGGCGATCCAAACCCTCTCGATTTTGTTGGTGGATGACGAACAACGCTTTCGTCAGGGTTTGCGCACCCTCTTGAATTTTTACAGCAGCCCGACCCTGCATTACGAAGTAGTCGGTGAGGCCGCCTCCATCGATCAGGCTTTGGCGCTTGCGGCTGAACAACGCCCCGGCTTGATCCTGCTTGATCTTGAACTGGCGCGGGGGGATGGGGTGATGCTGCTTACCCAATTGCGCGAAGCCAGTTTTGCTGGGAAAGTACTCGTCTTGTCCGCCCACCAAGAGGACGACTGGGTATTTAGGGCAATGCAGGCGGGAGCAAGTGGCTACGTATTTAAAACCCATCTTGCCCAGCAACTGAGCGAAGCGATTGCCACCGTGATCAAGGATGAAGTCTATTTGCCTGCCGAGGTTGCTACTCAGTTTTTCCGCCTTTTTCACTATTATTCAGGGCGTTCTCTGCAAGCCCGCCAAGCTATTCACCTGACAGATCGCGAACAAGAGGTGCTGCACTGGCTCGTCCGTGGTGCATCCAACGAAGAGATCGCCAAGCATCTTTACATCACGATTGCAACGGTCAAGGCACACTTAACTGCTATTTTTGAAAAACTACAGGTAAGTAGCCGCACCCAAGCGATCGTTGCAGCCCTCAAGCTCGGTCTTGTGCAAGCGTAAGCCTTACCCTTGATCGGCGCTTTCCCCAAGGGTGACTTTGACGGCGAACTGCTGACTACCTCGCACAATATTCAGGCTCACTTGATCGCCGATTTTGTGCTTTTGGACTTCGCTGATTAAGCTTTGGGCATCGGCAACGGCGACACCATCGATGGCCGTGACGACATCGCCACCGACGCGCAGGCGCAAATTCCCAGCGACAACTTCTTGATTTCCGGGCTGCAAACCTGCCGCCGCTGCACCGCTGCCGGGAACGACTTGCTCGATCAGTACACCTTGTTGGACAGGCAGGTTGAGGGCTTCTGCTACTGTCGGTGGAAGGGTTTGGATGACGACCCCTAAAGAAGCATGCTGGACGATCTTGCCTTTGCCTGCCAGAAGGTCGGGCAGAATTTCGCGGACTGTTTCGACGGGAACAGCAAAGCCAATGCCAGCACTCGACCCGCTGGTACTAAAAATCGCTGTATTCACTCCGATCAGTTGACCTTGGCTATCAAGTAATGGGCCACCGGAGTTGCCGGGATTAATCGCAGCATCGGTTTGAATGAGATTGCGCAGAGTTCGACCTGCTCGCTCAGATTGCAGGTCGCGACCCAAAGCACTGATGACCCCTGTGGTCAAGGTGCGGTCGAGTCCAAAAGGATTGCCAATCGCCAACACTTTGCGCCCAACTTTCAAACTTGCGGAATTGCCAAGGGTAATGGTCGTCAGATCTTTTGGAGGATCGACGAGTTGAATCACCGCCAAGTCATGGTTTGGATCTGCCCCCAGCATGCGCGCTGTGTAGCGCTTGCCACTCGCGAGGGTCACTTCGAGTCGCCGTGACCCTTTAACGACGTGGTAGTTGGTCAGAATCCGCCCTTCTGCATCGAGGATACTGCCTGAGCCTGTGCCCTGTTGAGGTACTGCCTGAAGAAAGTTATCGAAACTAAGTACTGTGGATGTAATATTGACAACTGTCGGGCTAACTTTTTCATAAACAGTCACATTGTCCTGCTCATCACCAATCAGAGGCACTGTAGAAATAGTCGTAGTCGTGGCAGAAGATGAGCTGATGATTGGTGGTGCTACTGCGACTGTCTTTCCCAGTGCCAGATAGCTCCCTGCAGCACCACCTGCCGCAGCCAACAATGCAATCACTAAAACATCAAATGGTCGAAATGTCTTCATGGTTCCTACTCATCTTGATTACTAGCGTACCGCAAAGATCCACTGTGCTGTGCCATCCGGGAGGAATAATCACTGTCGCTTCAGGAAGCTCAATGAGCGCAGGACCATCGATGCAATCGCCTTCACCAAGTGCTAATCCCTGCCATACCTGAATGGACTGAAACTGAGCATCGAACCAAGCGAGACGAGGCATTGAAACCCTTTGCTTCGTTGGTTTTGAGACGGTCAAGTTTGGAAGTTCTAACGGTTCGGTGGCTGCAAGACGCAATTGCACCACTTCAATAGTCTGGCTGGGATCTGACCAGCCGTAACGCTGATTGTGAAGGGAGTGAAAGGCATCTGCAAGGGTGCTGTAGGGCATCTCCTTTGTTACAGGCACAGCCAGTTCGAAGGATTGCCCCCGATAGCGCAGATCCGCACTGAAGCTATGGATCGCCAAAGCGTGTGAGGCTCTAACCGCTAGGTTTTCACACAGAGAGACCCAAACCTCCCCTACTTCTGGCAAAGTTTTCAACACCGAGCAGGAATAATCTTCGCGCAGAGGCGAAACCGCAAGTCCTAACGCCGAGAGCACTCCGCCTGCACGAGGTACCAGAACAGTTCGGATCCCTAAAGCAGTGGCAAGGTCGCACGCGTGCATGGGGCCAGCCCCGCCAAAGGCGAGCAGTGCGAGGCGACGAGGATCGATGCCACGCTCGATGGACATCACCCGCAGGGCTGCGCACATATGGGCATTGGCAATGGCGCGCATGCCGATGGCAATCCGTTCGGCGCTTAAGCCTAAGGATTCACCAAGTTTTTCAAGAGCGGCAGCAGCAGCACTGCGATCAATGCGTACACTTCCCCCCAACATTGCCCCATCTTCCAGATAGCCAAGAAAGACATTGGCATCGGTGATCGTCGGTTGTTTCCCGCCCCGACCGTAGGCGACTGGGCCTGGTAGGGATCCCGCCGACTGTGGGCCAACTTTGAGTGCGCCGCCAGGATCGATCCAGGCAATTGAGCCACCGCCAGCACTCACTGTATGAATGTCGATCTGGGGCAGCCGCACGGGATAACCCGCGACGAGGGCTTCAGTGCTGGCTTGGGGTTGACCCTCTAAAATTAGCGAAACATCCGTACTCGTTCCGCCCATATCGAAAGTGAGTACGTGAGCAAAACCGGACTGCTGGGCAACAAAATGCGCGCCATTCACGCCACCCGCTGGTCCTGAAAGTAGGGCTAAAGCTCCATGTTGACTGGCCTGTTCAATCGTTGTCACTCCACCACTGGACTGCATAATTTTCGGTATCGGCAGACCAGAAGTTCTACACCCCTCCGCAAGGAGACCGAGATAGCGGGCGAGACCGGGGCTAAGATAAGCATCAACTACAGTTGTACTAAAACGCTCGTACTCCCGAAATTCAGGGGTGATGTCCGAAGAAAGCGAGAGATGCAGATTTGGAAACGCTTTACGTAGAGCTTTTGCAACTTGTTGTTCATGCTGAGGGAAACGAAAAGAGAATAAAAATCCGACTGCAATGGATTCAATTTCTTCTTGTGTGATCCACTCTTGAAGCGTTGCAATCAAGGCTTCAAGGCTTTCACTGTGCAAGAGACGCAGCACTCCCTCCGACCCCATACGTTCATCGAGGGTCAAGCAGTGATCGCGTTGAACGAGGGGCTTCGGCTTTTGTAAGCGCAAGTCGTAGAGGTGGGGACGATTCTGTCTACCGATCAACAAGATGTCGCGAAATCCGGCGGTCGTGATGAAAGCGGTCTTCGCCCCTTTGCCTTCGAGCAGAGCATTGGTGGCCACCGTCATCCCGTGGGTAAAGACAGCAATGGTTTCAGGATCTAATTCTGTCCGGGCAAATGCCTGGAAGACTCCCTCGGATTGGATCTGAGTCGAAGGTACTTTCGCGGTCAGAACCTGGCCGTCAACAATGGCAACCAAATCGGTGAAAGTACCACCGACATCCACACCAAGACGAATATTTTTCAATGCGCTTTAAAAACCACGCCACCAAACGATCTTAAGCGCTTAATGACCCAGTTTTCTGTTCTAGGTGTTCGATTACCTCTCTGGTATGGTCTTCACAACTCCTTGTGGTGATGCGGAATTGGAGAGGGATTGGGAGATGTTTGGGTTAGCGATGGGAGGCGCATTGGGTTTGGATGCCTCAGCTACTCATTCCGATGACGAATCGATATGAGCGTGTAGCCGATTTTTTGACTGCCAAAGGCATCGCAGCCCCACCAATTTCCTGGTCAATCTGTTGGGTGGATGCAAAAGATTATGTATCCAGGACTCGACCTTGGTGTTCGTTGACTTTGGCACGGAAGAAGTCTTCGAGGGAGCGGCGTTCAAGTTTTAGTGCTAGCAGCTTTGCTCCCGCTGGCAGGTTGTCGATAAAGGCTTGGGGATCGTTGAGTAGGCGACCCACAACCCGACCACCGCGCTGCTCGATATTTTCGAGTTGGCCTTTCAACTCCGCTGGCTCGACATCCATGAGTTCGGCTCGGTAGCTCTCTTCCGTGCCCAACAGTTCTTCGAGGGTGCCGCAACTGACGAGATCACCTTGCACCAATAGACCGATGCGGTCACAGAGGACTTCGACATCGGAAAGAATGTGGCTGTTGAAAAAGACGGTTTTGCCCTTCGCTTTCAGTTGCAGAATAATTTCGCGGATCTGGGCACGACCTGTGGGATCGAGGCCGGACATTGGCTCATCTAAGAAGACCAATTCTGGATCGTTGATCAGGGCTTGGGCGAGGCCGATGCGTTGGAGCATGCCTTTGGAGTACTTGCGGAGTGGGCGCTTGCTGGCTGCTTGGGACAGACCAACGAGGTCAACGAGTTCGGGGATGCGCTTTTTGAGAACACTCCCTGGTACTTGAAAAATTTGACCGACGAAAGTGAGGATTTCAACTCCGGTCAAGTAGTCGTAGAAGTAAGGATTTTCGGGCAGATAGCCGATCCGTGCTTTTACTTCTTGATCCCCAAGCGGTGAACCGAGCAAGGTTGCCGTTCCCGATGTGGGACGCATGATGCCAAGCAAAGACTTGAGTAGCGTCGTCTTCCCTGCCCCGTTCGGCCCTAATAAACCAAACGTTTCGCCCTTAAAAACTCGCAATGAGCAGTCCTTGAGAGGAGAGACGACTTTGTTCATCCAAAAACCAGAACGAAAAGTCTTCCCCAAGCCAATCACCTCGATGGCGATCGCGCGGGTTTGGGAGGCTGAATTCGGTGCAATAACGCCAGGCTGCATAGATCCGCAAAGCGAAGAACTTCTCTTAGGATGCCCAGAGGTTGCTTAGATCATAGCCGCGTCGCTGGACTAAGCGGTGATGGGACACCAACTGGACGATGCAGACGAAGAACGCGGCTGAGGGTTGGGCGCAATTGCTCCCGCTCGACGATCCGATCCACAAAACCGTGCTTCAACAAAAACTCACTGGTCTGAAAGCCTTCAGGCAGTTTTTGGCGTAGGGTTTGCTCAATGACTCGCCGCCCAGCAAAAGCGATGGTTGCCTTGGGTTCGGCAAAAATCAAATCCCCGAGCATGGCAAAGCTTGCCGTCACTCCCCCGGTTGTTGGGTTGCTCAGGACTGAAATAAACAGTTGATGGGCTTCACGGTGATACTGCAAAGCGGCGGAGGTGCGTGCCATCTGCATCAACGAGAGCATGCCCTCCTGCATCCGAGCACCCCCTGAGGCACAGACCAGAATAACCGGACGACGTTCGGCGGTGGCTCGCTCGACGAGGCGGGTGATCCGCTCGCCGACAACCGAGCCCATACTGCCACCGAGAAACCGGAAATCCATGACGCCTAAAGCGAGTGGTTGACCTTCGAGGGTGCCTAGTCCCGTCAAAATCGCGTCGTTCATGCCAGTTTTGGCCCGTGCTTGGCTAAGGCGATCCTTGTAGCTCTTCACATCGACAAAGCTGAGGGGGTCATTGGCCAAAAGATGATCGTCGGTGGGGATCCAACTGTCAGGATCGACGAGTTGGGCAATGCGTTCAGGGGCACTGACTTTTTCGTGAAAACTGCAAGCCGGACAGACGAGCAAGTAGCGTTGAAAATCTTTGGTGTAGTGCAATGCACCGCACTCGGCACACTTCGTCCAGAGTCCGTCAGCGATCTCTCGGTGCCGCTGCTCCTTGGACATCGAAGCATTCTTGCGGCGGTCTTTAAACCATTCCAGCAGGGTCATTGTACGTCCCCACGACAGATTGACTAGGTTATTATACCTGCTCTTCAGCGACACCTGCTCGTGTAGCCTCAGGGAGGTAGTCGTTGATGGCGTCGATCAGTTGCCGAAGGCGGCCATGACTGCTGCGGTTGAACTTGAGGGTGAGCCGTGGCAGTTGGGCTGTCTCGTCAAGATCTTCTTCGGGAAGGAATGCACTTTTCTGGATCTCGCCACTCACAAGAATATCCGCAAACTTGATATTTAAAAAGGCTACGTACGGATCGGATAAAGTCACTTGTAAGCGCAGTATTAACAAATCATCGACGTATCGACTCGAATGATAAATGTGATAGAAATGCTGAATATATTTTGCCGCTGCCTCGACATCGTCTGTATACCAGTACAGTTCAAGATCATCGGGCGAAATCAATCGATTTCCCAATAACTGGTCGCGCATATAAGCATCCCAGTTTTTCCAGTAGTTGCTCCCTGGGGGATCGACGAGGACAAGTGGCATCGGAGACGTTCTTCCCGTCTGCAGAAGGGTTAACAGCTCAAAACACTCGTCCTGAGTTCCCATTCCTCCAGGGAAAATTGCAAACCCATCACTTTCGCGGATAAAGAAAAGTTTGCGGGTAAAAAAGTAGCGAAAATCAATCAGTTTGCCGTTGCGATCAATATAGGGATTTGCATCCTGTTCAAAGGGTAAATCAATATTTAATCCGAAAGAATTGGCTTTTCCAGCGCCACGATTTCCAGCTTCCATCACGCCACCACCGGCTCCCGTCAGCACCATAAAGCCAAGTTCTTGAATCCGTTCTGAAAAGCGCAAAGCTTCTTGATAAATGGCTGTAGATGCACTGGTGCGGGCTGATCCAAATACCGCGACTTTGCGACGATGCTGGTAGGGTGCAAAGGCTGAAATGGCCGTTCCCATATCCCGCATGGTCGAGCGAATAATTTTCCAATCGAGGCGTGTGTGTCCTGGCTCTGCAGCAATTGCAAATAACTGGCGTAGGGTTTTGGCGATCAGATCCCCCTGAGGGTGGGGTTTGAGGGATTCGGCAAAAGCGTGCAATTCTTCGAGGCTAGGGATGGTATCCATAAACACAGTCTAACGCTTAGCTTTTGTCAGATGCAGTACCAGTACCAATCGCCCAACGCTTCCGCCAGTGCGAACTCGGTTCAAGGGTAGAAAGTCTTTGTTCGTCGATGCGTCTGCGGTGCAAAGTTTCGACATCGCTCTCCAGGGTGGGATCGCGGAAAGGAACGGCTGCAGTGGTTTGGAGATGTTCGCTTTCTTGGCGAGAAAGGGGTGGCAACCCACCTTGCCAGTTGGCGATGGTACCGGGGGTGCGGCGACCAACAGGAGGGGTTGGCCCCACTACAAGACCAGCAAGTTTCAGGGCAGTGCGGACAGCAGCACTAGCAGCATAGGTGACGATCGTGCCTGTTGGTTTCAAGCATTGGGCAACCAGGGCCAGAAATTCCACAGACCAGAGCATCGGACAGCACTCCGGCGAAAACGGATCGAGAAAGATGCCATCTGCCCATTGGCGTGGAACGCCCAAAATTGTTTTGCGAGCATCCCCGATCATCAGTTGGGCATGAAGGCGATCTGTTTTGACTTCACAATTGCTGGCGAGACGACCGAGAACCGATTCAGCGAGTGGCCAGTGCTTCAATCCACCGAGTTGGTGGGCAGATTGTGGCACCTCCAATTCCAATTCGAGGGCAATTAGATCGACTTTGCTTTCAGGACGCTCTCTCCAAAGGGTATCGAGAAGTGCGGCACTGTTGTAGCCAAGGCCATAACAAATATCGAGCACATGCAGAGGGCTAGGGGCTTCCAAAAGGCCACTAGGAGCGACAAATTTTTGTTCTGCTTCTTGCCAAGCCCCAGAGACACTATGAAATGTCGATTGAAATGCAGAGGAATAAAAAGTAAACGAACCATCCCCGGTTGGGAAGGCAGACCACGGCTCCATTAGGTGCGAGCAATCGTAACGCTAAAGCCTTTGGCTTTAAATTCCTGCATGGCTGCGGTTGCCTTGGCAAGCGTGTCGTAGGCACCAACTTGAATCCAGGACTGGCCTTGCAATGAACGGTAATAGCTACCAGGCTCAAAACGCTTTGCAGAAAGAAGATTTTTCTTTTGCGGATCTGCAACCAAAACAGCAAAGAATCGAGGTGGACGGTTCCGTGGAGCATCGTCGAGCAGGGGCAGTTGGCCATTCAAAGCGATGACGGGTTTTGGGGCAGGTACTGGGGGCTTTGTACTCGGCAAAACTGCCACTTTGGGAACTGGTTTCGGCGCTGGCTTTGCACTTGGAACAACTGTGGTTGCTACTGGCTTTGCACTTGGAATAGCATTCGTTACCGTTGGCTTCGTACTTGATCCTGTTGCGTCGTTGGCTACTGAATTTGTCTTTGGAATGACTGTGCTTGCAGTCGGCGTTTTACTTGGAGCTTCCGCCACTGGCAATGATTTCGCACTCGGAGCAACTGTTTTATCCGTTGCTGCTAAATCTGGCTTCGGACTCGAAGTAGCGGCTGTACCTGGCGTTGATGAATTTGGTTGCGCACCCGGAATGGTTGTTGTTGCACTGACAGTTTCAGTCGTGCTCGTGATTGCTTTTTGCACACTGGGAACAGATGTCGCCGGAATCGAAATGGCGGATGAAGTCGGAGAAAGGGTTGGTTGTTGTGGAGCAGTGACAAGTGCGAATAAAGCGGCCACCCCCCCACCTATGAGCATTAGACCTAAAAACAGGGAGCCAAGGGAATTTTTTGAAGACTTGCCATTTGGTTTGATATCATTCTTTCTCGACGCTGTTGCAATCGGTGGTGTCGCACCATCGTCTTGGACTCCATGCCAACGTTCAAAGCTTTGGATTTCGGCTTGAACATTGATACCCAAACTCGAAAGCAGTCGGATTGGGCTTTCGACATCCAAGGGATCGCCAAAATATAAGCGTCGAACATCGACAGGAATACGATCCACAAAGAAGCGATGGGATTCATTGCGTAACTGTTCTACTTCAATGACCGATAGGGGCATCTGCCTGAGATGAAAGAACTGCGAAATTTCGTTGTCTGTACTTTTGGTAATCTCACTCATGACTGCGGTGATCCGCAGAGGAATCGGCATCATCTCTAATGATTGGTGCAGATACCAGGCAAGGGGAATGGGCAGTGCGCCCATCACGGGAGGTTCTTCGCGATGAATCAGTGAGAGCGCAACGATCCGGCCTAACCAGCCTGCAACTGGGATCACTTTTTTCTGGCTATCGGTCAAGGTACGAAAAGCGGAAAACCAGATCCAGCGGTTCAAATTCTCAGACTTGCCTTCAGAAGCAAGCAGCGATCGCACCAGACCCGCGTGCAGATGGTAGAACGCAATCAGATAGAGTGCATTGCCAGGATCGCTGCGCAAGAGATCGATCAGTTGGGCATCGCTGAGGTTGCCAAGAGCGATGACTTCGGGCACCTGGGAACAGTCGAGTAGTTTCACTTCAGGATCTGGGGTGTGTTCAGCATGTTTTTCGATGACCTGCATGACTTCCATTGCGCGCTCCATCGGAATTTCATTGCAGCAGGTGTGCTGACATCCTAACAATCAGGACTGCGGGGGGCAAATGCTGCTTGCACCATGGCTTGCAATTGTGCTTCATCCAAGATTGTTATTCCCAATTCCTGGGCTTTTGTCAACTTGGAGCCAGCATTTTCCCCTGCAACCAAATAATGGGAGCGGCTACTGACAGAACTGGTGACTTTGCCGCCGTGAGATTCAATCAGCTCTGTACATGCCTCTCGGCTGAGGGTTGGTAATGTCCCTGTAATCACAAAAGTCTTTCCAGCCCAAATCCGACTGACCATCGATTCGGTTTTGGCCGTTAAACCCAGTCCGTAGGCCGATAAACGGGCGATCAACTGCTGATTGTCTGGTTGTGCAAACCATTCAACGATGCCGTCAGCCATCTCCTCGCCAAAACCATAAAGAGCGGCGATGGAGGTAGCGTTTGCGGATCCCAAGGCTTCGATGCTCGAAAAAGTCCGGGCAAGTTCTTTGGCGACGCGTTCTCCCACATGGCGAATTCCAAGACCATGGAGAACACGGTGCCAAGGCTGATTGCGGGAATTTTGCAGTTGTTCGACAATTTTGAGCGCCGAACGTTTCCCCATCCGCTCCAATCCACTGAGAAAATCAGGACTTAAATCGTAAAGATCGGCCACCGATTGCACTTTGCATGAACCAACCAATTGGGCAATCAGCTTATCGCCGATACCATCGATCTCCAAAGCCGAACACCAGTGGGCAATCTGCCCACGAATTGCCGCTGGACACTGTAGATTCGGGCAACGGGTCGCGGCCTCGCCGTCGCTGCGGACGACAGCGGTACTGCACTCTGGACAGTGGCTAGGAAAACGGTAGGGAACAGCATTTTCGGGACGCAGATCCCCAAGCACTTGTACGATCTCAGGAATAATCTCCCCTGCTTTGCGGACGACGATGGTATCGCCAACCCGCACATCGAGCTGCTCGATACGATCTTGGTTGTGCAGCGTCACCCGACTGACCGTACTGCCTGAAATCAAAACTGGAGTCAACTCGGCGACTGGGGTGAGTGTTCCTGTCCGCCCCACCTGCACGGTAATCGCCTCAACTTGAGTCGCCATCTCTTTGGGGGGATACTTGAAGGCAATCGCCCAGCGGGGAAATTTGCTCGTAAAGCCAAGTTCAGCTTGATCCACAAACTGATTAACTTTGATCACCACACCATCGGTATCGTAGGGCAAATTTTCACGCTCTGTCTCCCAATGTTCGCAAAATGCTTTGACTTCTTCGATGTTGCGACACAGTTTACGGTTGGGGTTCACCCGAAAGCCCCAGGTTTCAAGGGCAGAGAGTGCTTCCCACTGGCTCTCGACCTCGGAATAATGCACGGTGTAGGCAAAAAAGTTGAGTTTGCGGGCGGCGACAATTTGGGCATCGAGCTGACGGAGGGTGCCTGCACAGGCATTGCGGGGGTTAGCAAAACGCTTCTCGCCATTCGCCTCCCGCTCCCGATTGTTGCGCTCAAATTCTTCGCGCGGCATAAACGCTTCGCCCCGCACCTCTAGGGTTGGCGGAGCAGTTCCCAAAAGCTTGAGGGGCAAAACCCTGATCGTACGCAGGTTTTGGGTGATCTCTTCTCCCTCGGTGCCGTCACCCCGCGTCGCCCCACGAACAAGAAAACCCGCTTCATAACTGAGCGCTGTTGCCGATCCATCGATCTTCAGTTCGCAGACAAATTCGAGATCTTTGTCCACTTGTTTGCGCAGCTTTTCTCCCCACTTCTGTAAATCCTCGTAGCCGAAAGCGTTGTCCAAAGAGTACATCGGTACTTTGTGAGTAACGGTCACAAATCCTGATGCTGGTTTGTCTCCAACACGTTGGGTCGGTGAATCGGCGGTGATCAGTTCTGGAAAGTCGGTTTCTAGACTTTTGAGTTCTTGATAATGCTGGTCGTAAACGGCATCGCTCACTTTTGGCGCATCGAGCACGTAGTAGGCAGAACCCCATTCGTGGAGGAGTGTGCGCAATTCCAGGACTCTTGGCTTTGTTTCGTCGGGGGTTGGCATCGGAGTAAAATTCTCAACCCGACCATTCTAAGCCGAAATCTCGAATATTTGTGTTCTTTTGACCATATTCGTTTTCCCCTCGCATCATGGGCGGATCCGGAATTTTTACTAATGGGTGGATCCGCAGGGAAAAGCAATGCTTTAGCCTTGTCAAAACTACCGATTCCACGGGAAGCATAGTCCCTAATACATATTGCCCTCAGTAGAATCATGCAACGGACAATAGCGGGAGAATGTGTGTCCCATAAAGCCAGAAAGCGGATCAGTCTCACGCTAAGTCAAGAGGCACTTGATGCTCTCGATGTTCAAGCCCAAGCCAGCGGACTTTCCCGTGGGCAGCTCATTGAGCGTTTAAGCTTGCCGCCAACCCAAAAAGCTGAGGGAATGCTTTCCGGACTAATAGAACGCTTGCCGGTGCCACTTTCCATTACCAATAAGCATCATCAGATCGTGGTGATCAATCAAGCTTGGGAAGCTCTGTTTGGCCTACAAAGCATTGATGTACTCGGTAAGTCTTCGGCTGAGTTATTTCCCGCTCAGGTTGCCGAGAAGGTTTGCGCGATGAATCAGCAGGTTCTTCAAACTCAGCAGTCCGTTGTCTTTGAAGAGTGGTTTCAGCAGGCAAAAGGGCAGTGTTGTTGCCGAATTATCAAATTCCCACTTTTTGATGCTGTTGGAAATCTAGAAGGGATCGGCGGACTACTTGTTGATATCACGGAGAGCAAAGAGGCGATGGCTGCGCTTACCCGCACCGAGGAGCGCTTTCGACAGATCGTCGAGACCGCGAATGAAGGCATTTGGATGATCGATGCGAATGACCAGACCACTTACCTCAATCAGCGGATGGCCGAAATGCTTGGCTGTTCGATTGAAGAGGCCTATGGACGTCCTTCCCTTGAATTTACCTTGCCAGAAGATTTTGAGATGATTCAGCAGCGCTTAGAGCGCCGAAAACAAGGAAAGGTCGAAAACACGGATCTTCGATTGAAGCGTTATGACGGCTCTACGCTGTGGATCAATTCGTCCAGCAGTCCAATTTATGGGCCACACCAAGAGTACTTGGGCGCTCTGGCGATGATTACCGATATTTCTGAACGCAAGAAGGCTGAGGATAATCTCAAAGAAAGCCAGAGTAAACTTGCTGCGTTGATCGATTCGCTTCCAGGCATGGCATTCACGGGAGAATGTTTTTACCCATGGAACATGAGTTACGTCAGTGAGGGGTGCCTCGAATTGACTGGGTATACCAGTGGTGAATTGACCGATGGCTCGATTTCATTTACCTTACTGGTTTTGTATGAAGATCTGCAACGCGTCAGTCAAGTAATTAACTTGGCTATTGAATGCGGTGAAGCCTACGTGATCGAATATCGGATTCGCACAAAAACAGGGCAGGTGCGTTGGCTTTGGGAAAAGGCACGGGCGGTCACTGACGCTGAGGACAATCCACTCTTTATTGAAGGATTCATCACGGACATTACTGCGCTGAAGCACGTTGAGTCCGAATTGATCGATGCACGCAATACTGCTTTAGAAGCCAACAAGCTCAAATCGCAATTCTTAGCGAATATGAGTCACGAAATTCGCACACCGATGAATGGTGTCATCGGCATGACTGGTCTGTTGCTCGAAACAGCACTCAATCCCGAACAGCGTGAGTATGCCCAGACTGTGCGCGTCTCAGGCCAGTCTTTACTCTGCTTGGTCAACGATATTCTGGATTTCTCAAAAATTGAGGCGGGCAGGCTTGAATTCGCAACGGTAGTTTTTGAGGTACGGCAAGTCGTCGAAGAGATCGTTGAACTGCTTGCTGCCCAAGCCGAGGCCAAAAAAATTATTTTGGTGTGCTTGGTGGAAGCCAACGTCCCTCTACGCGTCAGTGGCGATCCAGGCAGGCTGCGCCAAATTCTGATCAACTTGATCGGAAATGCGGTTAAGTTCACGACCCACGGGGAAGTTTTGGTTCAAGTACAGACGGTTTTCCAGGACAAAGATCAAGTTTCCCTACGTTTCGAAGTGAAAGATAGTGGCATTGGAATCGGTGAGGAAGATTGTAAAAGCCTATTTCATCCTTTCTTTCAAGCCGATAGCTCCAGTACTCGCCGCCATGGTGGAACGGGCTTAGGTCTAGCGATCTCTCAGCAGTTGACCGAACTGATGGGCGGCCAGATTACCCTCAAGAGTACGCTTGGTGTCGGTTCTACTTTTGAATTCACCTTAGCTTTTGGCACAGTACTCCAACCGGAAGCACTGATTTTGCCCGTATTGCACGTCCTCGTTGCCTGCGAGCACAGTGCTAACCGCCTCTCGCTGCAAGGCGCACTGAAGGCATTTGGTATGCAGGTGCAACTCGTAAGTAATGGCATCGAAGTTCAGCAATTTCTTACTGCGCAAACCTTCGACCTCCTATTCGTTGAAGATACTTTTGGTCATCCAGAGGGTTTCACTTGGCTCAAGCAGCTCAAAGCCCGATCACCTGCACTTGCCAATCTGCGTTTGGTGGTGATTCACCCCTTCGGTAGTCGCGTTCATGGGCAATCATGGATGGACGTAGGGGTAGTTGCTAGTCTGAGCAAGCCCCTTGTTCGCCATTCGCAATTAGTCGAGTGCCTCCATCGCGCTTTGGGAACTGTCGAAGTTGCTGGCCCTGTTTCATCGGCTCATTCGAACACCAAATCCTCAGGCCTTTATCGCATCTTGGTGGTGGAGGACAACGCTGTTAATCAGCGAGTTGCACTCCGGCAGTTAGAAAAGCTCGGCTACCGCGCTGACCTTGCCGCCAATGGCTTAGAAGCTTTGGCGGCTTGTGAACGCAGCCACTACGATTTGATCTTCATGGACTGCCAGATGCCTGAAATGGACGGTTATGAGGCCACTGCTGAGATCCGGCGGCGAGAAGGAGCAACACAGCATATTCCAATCGTGGCAATGACTGCCCATGCGATGAAGGGGGATCGCGAACACTGTCTTGCTGTTGGCATGGACGATTATTTGGCGAAGCCCGTGAAAAGCGAAGCACTGCGGGCAGTTCTCAAGCACTGGCTCACCGAAAGCACTGACTTAAAAAGGTCTGAACGGCAGGCATCACTGGCAAAAATAGCCAGTGTCAGCGACGATAAAGCGAAATCGATCGAAAAGCGATGACTCCTGCCCACCTAAAAGCGTACTTAAACGCGCTTGTCGTTCATCATTTACAAATCAGCACGATGCTCTGGGGACTACCAGGGATCGGCAAATCGAGTATCGTTGCCCAAATTGCTCAAGATCAAGATTTAGACCTCGTGGATCTGCGCCTCAGTCAACTCGCACCCACGGATTTGCGCGGTTTACCCGTTGCCGAAGCGGGCATCTCCCGCTGGTACCCCCCAGAATTCTTGCCCCAAACCGGTCGGGGCATTCTTTTCTTGGATGAATTGAATATGGCACCCCCTGCTCTGCAAGGTGTCGCTCAGCAATTGATCCTCGACCGCAAAGTCGGTTCCTACAGCCTTCCTGAAGGTTGGTTTGTCTGGGCTGCCGGAAATCGCAAAGAGGATCGTTCCGCCGTCTTCGATATGCCAACGCCACTCGCCAATCGTTTTTTGCACTTACAAGTAGAACCGGACTTTGAGAGCTTCAAAAGTTACGCCATCGCCGAGGAAATCCACGAACAGATCGTTGCTTTTCTTGCCTACCGTCCTGGGCTACTTCACAAGATCGATCCCCAGCAACCGGCTTGGCCATCTCCACGATCTTGGGAAATGGCGAGCACGTTGCACCGCGTCGGACTCGATATTGCTCCTGCTGTTGGCGCTGGGGCTGCGGCTGAGTTTACGGCTTTCTTATCGTTGTACGAAAGCCTCGTTGATCTCTCGCCGATCTTGTCGGGTCATGGCCAAGGCATCGGGTTTCCCAAAGAGCCTTCGACGCGCTATGCAACTACCATCGGTTTGGCACTGCGTGCCCAGGACGCGGTGGAAGCCTACAATGCCTACACTTGGATGGTGAGCGTTGCCGGGACTGAGTGGGTACATCTATTTATCCAAGATCTTTTCCAACAGATGCGGATCAAGGGAAAAATCGGCCAACTTGCCGTGCTTGTGCGCAAAGATCCAAAACTTGAGCAGTTTATGGAAGGATTTCTGGATCTGGCAGGTTCGACGTGAAAGCAGAAGCACGCATTCACGCTTCAGTCATTCATCTGCGCACCCATTCCCCTTTTTTTGCCACCCTCGCCCTCTATGCTCGCTTTGAAGCAGCCACGGATCAGATTGCAACTGCGGCAACCAATGGTCAGGACATTTTTTATAATTCCAGCTTTATTGAGGGATTGAATACTGCCCAGGTACATGGACTGCTCCTCCACGAAGTCCTGCACGCGGCGCTTCTTCACGTTTCACGCCGCAAAGAACGCGATCCCCTACTTTGGAATGTCGCCGCCGATATCGTCGTCAACGGCATCATTGTCCAATTCAACGACAATCTTCTGGCTGCGTACCGGGGCAATGTACCACCGACCCCGTTTGCTCTGCCCCCCGGAGCACTGCGCGAACCGGAAATCGAGTATCTAGGCGTTGAAGAGATCTACGAACTGCTACTCAAAGATGCCGAACCCTACCAAGATTTTGCAGCATTCGACTTAATGGCTGACAACGAGGCAATCAGCGAAGCACGGCGAAGAACCCTAGAAACCCACTGGCAAGAAGCGCAGCAGCGGGCGGTCGCTGTGCAACGCACCAGTGATCGCGGTGGACTCCCCCTCGGCCTCGAACGAGAGTTTGAATGCCTTCATGCCGCCCAGTTCGACTGGCGCAGTTATCTTTGGCGTTATTTCGTCCAAACACCGACGGATTTCGTTGGATTTGATCGCCGCTTCGTGGGTCGTGGTCTCTATTTGGAAAGTCTCGAAGGGGAATCGGTAGAGATTTACATCGCCATCGATACAAGTGGCTCGATTCAGCCCGAACATCTCCAGGTTTTTCTAAGTGAAGTACAGGGGATTCTCAGTGCCTATCCCCACCTCCATTGCCAGTTGTTTTATGCCGATGCGGAAGTCTATGGGCCGTTCGATATTGAAAGTGACCGTCCCCTTCCCCAGCCGATTGGAGGGGGTGGTACCTCCTTCGTGCCCTTCTTTGCCAAGATTGATGCGCTCCACGATCGGTTTCGGACGGGTGTCTGTGTCTATCTCACCGATGGGTTCGGCCAATTTCCAACAGAAATCCCTGCCCTGAATGTGCTTTGGGTCTCTCCACCAGGAGGACTCGCCTTAGATCGTTTTCCCTTTGGCGAAGCCGTTCGACTCCTACAAAGTTAAGATCTAGGAACTACGCCTCACTGATGGCCATGACCACCGATTCCCTCGCTGTTCGTCTTGTCAATCACTTCCTATCCGTCAAACCCTTAGCAAATCTGGCGCGGCAACAGGCTCGGAAGATGATGATTCAGCGAGCTGAGTCTGTGGGTGTGCAGTGGACAAAACAGGTGGAAATCCTGCGGCAACGAGCTTGGAAGATAGAACTTGCCCTCGTCGAAAATGCTCATCTCGATTACCCTGAGTACTACCTGAAGCCTTTTCATGCCTACACGCAAGGGAACCTCTGTTGGGATGCGGCTCTAGAAGTTGAAGTGGCTGCCCATGCTGCCCATGCCCGGATTTGGCCTCAAGCAGGTGCTCAAGGCGATGCTAAGTTGCGAGCCAGCTATCACGCAGCCCTCGAAGCCCAGTTGCCTGCTGTACCCCACTGCATCCTTGATATCGGTTGTAGTGTTGGAATGAGTACAATGGCGCTCCAATCAGCCTTTCCCTCTGCGGCTGTGACTGGGCTAGACCTCTCCCCTTATTTTTTAGCGGTAGCAGCCTATCGCGCCAAAGATCTGCCGATTCGTTGGCTTCATCGACCCGCCGAATCCACCGACCTTCCTCCAGAAAGTTTTGACCTCGTCAATGCTTGTTTGCTCTTTCACGAATTGCCAAAAGCAGCATCGCGCCAAATTCTGCAAGAAAGCTATCGCCTTCTCCAACCAGGTGGCTATCTCGCCATCATGGACATGAATCCACATTCAGACATTTATAAAAAAATGCCTGCCTATATCCTGACGTTATTGAAAAGTACTGAGCCTTATTTAGACGAGTATTTTTCGTTGGATCTCGAAGATGCTATGGTCGATGCAGGCTTTACAAAACCTTCTATGACCTGCAACACGCCTCGGCACCGGATCTTGATCGCCCGCCGCAATTAGAAATTAGACCAATTTGTTGGAAGGTTTGGTTTCCACTGTGCCTGGTGGATGGGCGCAGCATGCTGCGCCCCTACATGGTCTTTTTGGGGCTAAACGGGATTAAACGCCAACCACACTTGACAGGGCACGGAGCATATTTTGTGGTTCGAGGGCATCGAGAGCCGCTGTCGGTTCGTAACCACAATGCACCATACAATCCTTACATTCGGGGTTGCCGCTGTTCTGACCGTAGTGATCCCACTCGGTTTCCTCTAGCAGTTCCTTGAACGTTTCGTAGTGACCTTCGTTCAGCAAATAACAAGGCTTCTGCCAACCGAGCACGCTGTAACTAGGACTGCCCCAAGGGGTGCATTCGTACTCTTTGAGACCGTCAAGAAAGTCCAAAAACAGCGGATTGTGGTTAAAGTTCCAACGCTTATCTCCAGAACGAAGTGGAGCGAGGATTTCTTTAAAGAGGGCACGGGTCTGATCGCGCTTCAAGAAGTGTTCTTGATCCGGTGCCCACTCGTAGCTGTAGCCCGGTGAGATCATCATGCCGTCAAGTTTGAGGGAGTCCAAGAAGTCGAAAAAGGACTGCACTTCCTGCGGATCTGATCCAGCAAAGATCGTCGTGTTGGTGGTGACGCGAAAACCCTTGGCCTTCGCGGCTTTGATCGCCTGCACAGCCACATCGAAAACGCCTTTACGATCTACGGCTTTGTCGTGGGTTTCCCGCAGGCCATCGAGGTGGACACTAAACGTCAAATATTCTGAAGGCTCAAACTTATGCAAATTCTTTTCGAGCAGAATGCCATTAGTGCACAGATAGACAAAGCGGCGGCGCTCCACTAAGCCACGGACAATTTCGTCGATCTGTGGATGGAGCAGTGGTTCTCCACCGGGAATAGAAACAACGGGTGCGCCACACTCTTCGACAGCGGCGAAGCATTGTTCGGGGCTGAGATTCTGGCGCAGGATCTCGTTGGGGTGCTGAATCTTGCCGCAGCCGGGACAGGCGAGATTGCAGCGAAACAGCGGTTCGAGCATCAACACTAGCGGAAAGCGCTTGCGGCCCAGTACTTTTTGGGTGATCAAGTATTGACCGACTTCGACTGCCTGTTTAAGACTAACTGCCATGACTGCCTCGAACGTAACCGTTGATTCTGAACCAGCTTATCGCTTCTTTGAGAGCAATCGAAAGGGAAGTCTGCGGCAATCCCAATTCGCGGATTGCTTTTGCAGGACTGTAGTACATCGGTTCAGCAGCCATCCGTACCCCATCTAACGGGATTTCCGGCTGTTTGCCAAAGGCACCTAGCACCTGTTCATCGAACCAGGCAACGCCGAGGGGCAACCAGGCGGGAACGGCAAAGCTGGGCGCTTCAAGACCCGTCAACTCGGCCAAGAGCCCTAAAAAGTCTTTGAGGCTGAGGTTTTGATGGCCGAGAATGTACCGTTCACCGGACTTTCCTTTTTCGAGCGCAAGCAGATGGCCATGCACCACGTCGCCAACATCGACAAAGTTCAACCCGGCTGTGTCGATGTAGGCGGGCATCTGGCGACGCAAAAAACGCAAAATAATCTCCCCTGTCGGTGTGGGCTTAATATCGTACGGCCCCACAGGGGTTGTCGGATTCACAATCACCACGTCTTGTCCCGCTTTGACCGCTTGATTGGCTTCCTGTTCGGCGTAGTATTTCGACTGTTTGTATGCTCCAATCAATTTATCTGGGGGACTTTGGTAGGTTTCATCGGCCACTCCCTCTGCCACCCCAATTGCTGCCACTGAAGACGTATAGACCGTCCGCTCGATCCCTGCTTTTTGGGCACAGGCCAAGATATTTCGAGTGCCTAGCACATTGGAGCGATAGAGCAGGTCACGGTCGGCCTGCCAAAGACTGTAGTGGGCTGCTGCATGAAAGAGCACCTGACAACCCCGCATCTTTTCGACCAAACCTGGATCTGTAAGATCCGCCTCGACAATTTCTACTGCCAAACCCTCTAGGTTCTTCGCCTTTGCCTTCGAGCGCGCTAGGGCAACTACCTCGTAATTTTCAGCGAGGAGCAACCTGACCAAGTTCGCCCCTACAAATCCAGTTCCACCCGTTACAAAGGCTCGCATCAATCTTTCCTCGCTCTATCTACAGGCAAATGTCGCATAACTTCAGCTTTTGCGTTGGATCGTGCTTGATCCTCACAAGGTATGTAGGGGTAAACCATAGCTTTGCCCTTCCCTTGGATCATGAGGATACCGATCAAACCACGCATTATTTCTATTTGGTGAGTGAGATAAATATAGCGAACTGCACCAAAGGGCAGGGGCAAGCCCCGCCCTCTGGACTCCCGCCCCGTGGGGGACAGACTGCCTGTCCCCCACACCCCCTTGGCAACTTTTACGTCTCGGCACTTGGAATAATATATTGCGCTCCGCGTGGTGATGTGGAATTGGAGACGGATCGGGAGAGGTCCGAGTGCCGATGGGAGACGCATTGGGTTTTGATGCCTCAGCCAGTCATTCCAATGACGAATCGGTATTACATAGTGCAATTCCTCGATAGATAAAAGATAGTCGAATTCTGCTACAAAGTAGTTCAGCTCAATCGTCTCAACAAACAGAGCAGTTCCAGGAATTGATTGCTAAACTACCGCCAAAGGAGAGGGAGCAAGTGGTACTAACGACAACCAGTTGGAAAGAAGAAGGACGTGCAGAAGGACGGCAAGAGGGGGCGCTTGCGATCTGCCTTCTTCTTTTAGAAAGCTGCTTCCCATCATTAGATGCTGAAATTGTTGAACGTCTGCGCACACTCACTGTGCAACAACTAGAAGAATTAGCTGTTGCCACCCTACAGTTCTCTACCACGCAGAACCTAACGGATTGGCTGGATACTCGTAGCCTGTAGATGTTGCAATAAATCAAGCTCCAAAAGGATTTGACGAACTCAGTGAGAAATTCATTTTGTGAAAAACATGGAAAGCATCGCTAAACGGGCTACCCAAAAAGAAGACGAGCGCATTGCACTGCTGGCACTTGCACCCACTGAAGCCCAACAGCTCTGCAACTTGACCTTGCACGCCTCGCTCTGGTCATTGGCACCGTTGCCAGAAGATTGGGCGGAGTACACTCCAGGGATGAGTTTTGAGACAGCACAGGAAGATGATGATTTCATCGAACTGGGTTAGCCCCTACGATTTGGCAGACATTTTCCGCCTTCTCCACAGCCAAGGAGTGAACCCGATCATCGTCGGTGGTCAAGCAGTCAATCTTTGGGGACTCGCCTACCATCGCCCAGGTGAGCCAGCTTGGGACGCATTGTTGCCCTACGCATCCATGGATCTCGATTACTTTGGCTCAAAAGTAGAAGTCTTTTTATGCGAGCAGGCGCTGCGCACGTTCGGAGCAGTAGCAGTATTGAGCGAACCTTTCTCCAACTCTCCACAATCAGGGGTTGTGACCCTCCAATTACCAAATCCAAGTCGAAGCTTCCGTATCGACATCCTCGGATCAGTCTTTGGACTTTCGGACGGGGAAGTTGCTTCGACTGCCCTTGTCTGGAACGGCATTGGACCCCTCGCTGGCGTAGATCTAAAAGTATTACATCCTCTACTTTGTCTAGAAGGCAAGCTCCGCAACCTCTACACCCTGCCTCAAGAAAAGCGTCAAGATCTCAAACACCTGCGTATCTCTTGTCTATGTGTAAATGCCTGGATGGAGCAGACATTGCTTCAAGAAGGGGAACAGGCCGCCCGCCCTCTACTTCGCGCTGCCGCCCGCCTCATGGATCTGGCCGAACGGGATGCAGGACTATCTGCGTGGTACTTTCACGGAGTAATCATCGAACAAGCCATTGCCATCGATGCCTTTACCCAGAATGAAAATCCAAAACTTGCCCAATTCCTCAAACTAAACTGGCCACAGCTAATTGCAAGGCTAAACCAGCGGCGAGAAATCTATACGAAGTTACAGGAACGCTCCTAATCCGCTACAGAATAAGTCTGACAAGTCACAGCCGATCTAGAGATTCCCTACGAAGTCGTCAAGACCTACGCCAAGTTTGCCCGCCGCTCCTTGCGCACTTAATGCTTCGAGAGCAGCAATGTCCACCAAGGTTTTCAACAGGACATCGGGATTCAAGGAGATGGAATCGATGCCTTGATCGACTAAGAAGGCGGCCACTTCGGGGTAATCGCTGGGGGCTTGACCGCAGATCCCAATTTTGCGGCCTTTCGCTTTAGCGGTCTGAATGGCGTGGGTAAGCATACGCTGCACCGCTTCGTCCCGCTCATCGAAAAGCATGGCGACAGCGGCGGAGTCTCGATCCACACCGAGGGTCAGTTGGGTGAGGTCGTTGGAACCTATGGAGAAACCATCGAAGATTTCAGCGAAGCGATCCGCCAGGATGACGTTGCTGGGCAGTTCGCACATCACGTAGACTTGCAGGCCGTTTTCACCGCGTACAAGGCCGTTACTGGCCATTTCTTCGAGAACGCGCTTACCTTCGGCGGGGGTACGGCAGAAGGGGATCATGATAATCACATTCGTCAGACCCATGTCTTCCCGTACTTTTTTGAGGGCTGCGCATTCGAGGGCGAAACCTTCTTGGTAGCGCGGATCGTAGTAGCGAGAAGCGCCCCGCCAGCCGATCATCGGGTTTTCTTCTTTCGGCTCAAAGTATTCGCCGCCGAGCAAACTGGCATATTCGTTGCTCTTGAAGTCCGAGAGGCGAACGACGACGGGCCGTGGGTAGAATGCAGCGGCAATACTCCCCACCCCTTGGGACAGTTTTTCGACAAAATAGTCGGTTTTTTGAGAGTAATGCTTGGTGAGTGCTGAAATCGTTTTTCTGGCTCTGCCTTCAGGAAGGCGTTCAAAGTGAACGAGGGCAAGGGGATGTACCTGGATCTGATTGGCAATGATAAATTCAAGGCGGGCGAGGCCGACTCCGTCGCTGGGCAAAGCGGCCAGCTGAAAGGCTTCCGAGGGATTACCAACGTTGAGCAAGACCTGGGTGCGCGTCCGAGGAATCGTTTCCAGTTGCACTTCGTCAATTTTGAAAGATAACAAGCCGTTGTAAATATGCCCTTCTTCCCCTTCCGCACAGGAAACGGTCACAGGCTGTCCCGTCGTCAGCACTTCTGTTCCTCGCTCACAACCGACGATGGCTGGAATCCCTAATTCGCGAGCAATAATTGCCGCGTGGCAGGTGCGTCCACCCTGGTTTGTGACGATTGCACTTGCTTTTTTCATGATCGGTTCCCAGTCGGGATCGGTGCGCTCGGTGACGAGGACTTCTCCTGCTTGAAACTGCTCAAGATCTGCGGCACTTTTGAGCACATGCACTTTGCCTTGGCCGATGGCAGAACCGATACTGCGTCCAGTCAGCAAAATTTCTCCCTGTTCCTGAAGATGAAAACTGCGGAGTTGATTTTTGGACTTTCGAGCTTCGACCGTTTCTGGGCGAGCCTGGACAATAAAGAGTTGGCCAGTCAGTCCATCTTTTGCCCACTCAATATCCATGGGCGTTTCAACACCGCGTAGATCTGAGTAATGTTTTTCGATTGTGCAACCCCAACGGGCTAGTTGCAAAACCTCGGCATCGCTCAGCGCAAACTGTTGCTGATCATCGAGGGAAACAGGGGAATTGCGCAGACCATCGCCGGTATCCAAATCGTAGACAAGCCGTTGGGCTTTTGTGCCTAAACGACGATTAATAATCGGCGAAAATCCAGCCTGTAATGTTGGCTTGAAGACCACATATTCGTCGGGATTCACGGTGCCTTGAACGACATTTTCTCCAAGGCCGTAGGCAGCACTAATCAAAGCTGCATCGCGAAAACCTGATTCTGGATCGAGGGTAAACATCACCCCAGAAGTGGCCAAATCTGAGCGCACCATCTTTTGCACACCCAAAGAAATCGCAACGCTAAAATGATCGAAGCCTTTTAGTTGGCGATAGGCAATTGCTCGATCTGTGAACAGAGACGCAAAGCAGCGCCTTGCCGAAACGATCAGATCTTGCTCCCCACAAACATTGAGAAAGGTTTCCTGTTGACCAGCAAAACTTGCATCAGGCAAGTCTTCAGCAGTGGCACTAGAACGAACAGCGACATCGGTATTGTGGCCATAAAGACGGCTAAGTTCTCGATAAGCACCGACGATGGCAGCTTGGAGTTGTGGTGGCAAAGGCGTACTTAAAACCATCGACCGCGCCTGTAAACCGTGGTAACGCAAATTCGCAATGTCTTCTACATCAAGATCGGCAAATAAAGCCCGTAGCCGATCATCGAGTCCAGCATCCTGCATAAAAGTACGATAGGCATAGGCAGTCGTTGCAAATCCCATGGGGACTTGAATTCCTTGCTGGCTAAGATGTTGAATCATTTCACCGAGGGACGCATTTTTGCCGCCGACTTGATCAAGATCTTCGATACCTACTTCGTCGAGCCAAAGGACAAGCGCTTGATCGTTTTTGCGCCCTAGTTGGCGATCCAATTGCAACATGATCTGATCCTCCTAAAGGACATCCACCACAAAGTTTCCTTGCAGTTAACGAATATCCATTGCATTCATTTTGGTAAGAACAAATTCCCAGAAAATAAGACTGGAAGACGTTTCTCGAGTTGCCCTTGTTCAGAGCGTAGCCCCTCGATCCCAGTATAGTTCGCTACAAGATTGCGTCAAGAGGGCGGGGATCGCTCATCCTGAGCGGACTTCAGCCCCAGGATATATGTACAATCCGTCACCGATAGGCTGCGTACAGTACACTGATGGCCGAAGCAGGAGAATTGCTCATGACACGGGTTGGAATTATTGGAGCGACGGGATACGGTGGTGTCCAACTCGTCCGTATGCTCCTGGATCATCCTCAAGTAGAGATCGCCTACTTGGGAGCCAATCAAAATGCTGGCACTCGGTTTGCCGATATTTACCCCCACTTAGGCCATCGGGTGCGCCTCACCTGCGAGGCCGTCGACCCTGTCGCCATTGCCAAGCGCTGCGACGTTGTTTTTCTGGGTACCCCGAATGGTATTGCCCATCGCCTCGCACCAGCACTTCTTGAAGGGGGCTGCAAAGTTTTCGATCTCTCGGCGGATTACCGATTTACTGATTTGGCGGTCTATCAACAGTGGTACGGCCAAGAGCGCACGGATCAAGCCACTTCGTCCACGGCTATCTATGGGCTACCAGAGCTTTTCCGCGAGCCCTTGCGCCATGCCAACCTAGTCGGCTGTCCTGGCTGCTATCCAACTGCTTCGCTCTTGGCGGTTGCTCCGCTTTTGAAACAGGGCTTAATCGACCCCCAAAGCATCATCATCGACGCGAAGTCTGGGGTCTCTGGCGCGGGCAGAGAAGCCAAAATTGGTTCGTTGTTTGCCGAAGTAGAGAGCAGTGTTGCTGCCTACAACATTGCCCGCCACCGCCATACCCCTGAGATCGAACAGATCTGTACGCAACTGGCTGGCAACCCTGTGCAGTTGCAATTCACGCCCCACTTGATCCCGATGGCGCGGGGAATGCTGATCACCCTTTACGCCCAACTGCGCGACCCTGGTTTGATCGGTGAAGACCTGCTCACTGTGTACGAGGCGTTCTATCGCCAATCCCCTGCTGTGCGGGTTCTGCCCAGTGGCATCTACCCGCAAACCAAGTGGGCGAGCGGCACCAACACCTGTTTTATTGGTATGGAAGTAGATCCGCGCACAAACCGGGTGATCGTGGTTTCGGCCATCGATAATCTGATCAAAGGTCAGTCGGGGCAAGCCATTCAGTGCATGAATCTTAGTCTTGGCTACGAAGAAATGCTTGGTCTGCCCACTGTCGGCTTCTATCCATAGGTGCTCCATGCCTTGGCCCAAACCCAATGCCAAATCCCGCCCTAAACTCCGTCTTCCCCTCGTCCTGAACCGTCGAGAGAGTGAGGCGCTCGATAAGGCACTCCAAACGGCCATCGACGAAGCCGTTCCAGGCAGTGACCATCTCGCTTTCTTGTATACTCTTCTAAGAAAGAACGAGCGCATTTTGCGGAAGTTGCAGGACAGCGATGGCGAAGATCTCGAGACGTTTGACGATTAAGAGTGGGGTGTCAGCCCTGTGTGCCCTCGGCATGACTGGACTACCCGCAAAGGCAGGCATGTCGCCACCACCGATCTCGGAAGCAGACTTAGCGGCTGGCTTTGCTGACCGCTGGAACTTGATCAAGAGCATCGACTTGAGTCTGAAGTATCTGGGAAGCGCTGCGGCCCAACAGACCTATCCGCGTTTGGGAATCAGCCTCGACCTGATGACCCGCAGCCTGAGGCGCTTTCGCGAAATCACCAAGTTCGCCATCAATGCCCAGACCTTTGCCCGCCAAGTCAACCTCGAATTTGCCCTTTACCAAGTCGATCCGCGCCCCGACACCGATACTGTGCTGATTACGGGCTACTACCATCCGATTTTCAAGGCGAGTCTGACCCGCAACGATGTCTACCGCTATCCGCTTTACGTCAAACCTAGAGACTTGGTTCTTGACCGCAACAAGCAACCCCTCGGCCAGCAGACGGCCAATGGCCTGAAGCCCTACCCAACCCGTGGCGAAATCGAGCGCCAAAATTTGCTCACCGGACAGGAACTGGCCTATCTCAGTGATCCGCTCGAACGCTTCTTGGTACACATCGAAGGATCTGCGCAGTTGCAACTTACCAATGGGACAACGCGCCAAGTCGGGTTTGTCGCCAAAAGTGGTAGGCAGTACAGCAGTGTCGGCAAAGCCTTGATCGCCGACGGCAAAGTCCCCGCAGACCGCATGAGTCTCGATGGCATGAAGCGATTCTTCCGCGAGAATCCTGACCAGATTGAAACCTATCTCTACAAGAACGAAGCCTACGTTTTCTTCGATTGGGCAGATGCAGGCGGCCCTTATGGTTGTCTGGGATTGCCCGTCACCGCCATGCACTCAGCGGCGATGGACAAAGATATTTTTCCACCCGGTGGACTGGTCTTTATCCAAGCCGATTTGGCCGACGGACCTCTACGCCAGTTCGTTCTAGATCAAGATTCGGGTTCGGCGATCAAGGGGCGTGGACGCTTGGATCTCTACGTCGGGGCTGGCCTCCAAGCCGAAAAAATAGCAGGTAACATCAAAACCCCCGCCAGTCTGTACTATCTACTTTTGAAAGCTTGAGACCCTGTTTGTTCTTCAAAACTGGTAACGAGCTGTGTCTTCTAACGAAAGGCTGGTGAGTTTTAGGGCGTTTGCTATAAGCTAGTGAGGTTGTTTGCAGCTACAGAGCAGGACTGGAGTTTTCTTTGACCCGTGCCACCGAGCTTCCCCCGACCCTGGATACGTTCTTGCAAGAACTGATCACGATCCAGCAGACGGCTTCCAAACAGATAGCCATACTTGGCTCCCGTCATTTGCCCCTTGGCCACCAGCAGTTGATCGAGATGATGAGCTATGCCCTCGCCTTGACGGGCAATAAGATTTTGACTAGTGGTGCCACTGGAACCAACCAAGCGGTGATTCGTGGGGCAATCCGCGCCGATGCCAGTGCGCTCACAGTGATTTTGCCCCAGAGTCTTGACCGCCAGCCACGGGAGTCCCGCGACCAACTCGAACAGCTGATGCACCTCGTCGAACACCCTGAAAATGACGACTTGCCCCTTTCAGAGGCGAGTATTGCCTGCAACCGCGAAATTATCGGCAAGTGCCAGCAGTTGATCTGCTTTGCATTTCATGACTCGCGGGTTCTCCTCGATGCCTGCAACTACGCCGAAGAACTGCGCAAGGTCGTCACCTTGTTTTACTTCGACTAATCTTTGTGCCCAGCTTTGTAAGCTGGATCATAGCGATTTACTGTGCGCAAGTCGGATCGAGGGTACCTGTGAAGATAACTGGTACGATAGTGCCTGAAACATCGGTTAGAACCGTACCACTTATGGTCGATGCCCCTGTACTCGGCCCAACGTAAGCAGCCCCAATATAGGTGCTTGTTGAGACAGGTGTAGTCGTAGTTCCTTGGAAGAAACTAGCTGTAATTCGACCAGCAGTTGGAATTAATTCCCAGGTTCCTGCGGTTGTAAGCGGAAAAAAAGTCGTCGTCGAAACCTCAAAATTAGATCCTTCTAAAAAGCGATAGCAGTAGACAGCGGTTGTTCCTGCTGCATTTTTTGTCGTTACTCGGTAGCTGCTTCCGGGCATTAAAGTCTGGGCATCTGCACTCGTTGTCAGACAGAGTGCTACGGCTGAAGCAGCCAACAAAGTTCCAAGCCATCTTCCCATGAGCAAATCCCCAAAAAAGTTATAGGTACATGTCAAGCTTTGTACCAGAGCTGAGTATACCCAAGTAGGCACAGGATGTTCCCCACATTTGCTGAAATTCGGGAAAATTACGGAGAATTGCCTGGGCAGTTTACACTGACAAAATGGCCACAATCTGAGTACCTGTCAGGGGGAAGTTTGCAGATTGTCCGTGGTCACAAGCGAGGAGAAGTTGATGTCAGATTTGCAAGCGCAACTCGCGGAGATGGTTGGCGATATCGATTGGTCGGCGCTTGGCATTCATGCCCGTGCCGGACGTTTAGTCTTCGTCGATCCGGCCTTGGATTTGCTCGAAGTGGGCGCAGCTATGGCCGAGGACGATAAAGTGCGCTTTGGGCGCTGGCTGGAAGAAAGATTGGTCTATAAGCCTGAACCACCAGAAGTTGAGCAGCGCAACCTCAACCCTCGCCAGTACCGAGTCTTGATCGTGCAGCCTTTCGTGCTAGCCCAAGATCTGGCTGTTGCCGACCAGCAGACCGACTAGATCCCTGGGGCAGTGTTGGGGATTCTCGGTTCTAACCGTTAAGATAGATTACTTTGTTGCACGCTAAGACCATGCCCCTCACAGCCCTTGTTCAAACCCTCAAGAGTTCTCCATTCATTGAAGAGACTGCTCAACGTCTCCAAAAAAAGGCAACCGTTCGGCTCCAGGGGGCAAATCGAGTCGCCCGTGGCCTTGCAGCTTCAGCCGTCGCCAAAACGGCTGGCTCCCCCTTGCTCGTCGTCTGTGGCACCCTCGAAGAGGCCGCCCGCTGGAGTATGCAGCTTGAGGCCATGGGATGGGGAACTGTATTTCTCTATCCTTCTTCAGAAGCCACTCCCTACGAACCATTTGACCCCGAAGAAGAGATCACCTGGGGTCAGTTGCAGGTTCTCGCTGAATTGACCGAGCACGCTAGTGATGCCTGGGCAATCGTCTGTACCAACCGGGCGCTCCAGCCCCACCTGCCACCACCAGAATATTTAAGTGAGTACTGCCGCACCCTCGAAGTGGGTACGAGTCTCACGATTGAACAACTAAGCAGCGAACTCGCCCGCCTCGGTTACAGTCGCTCGGCTCAGGTTGAAACAGAAGGGCAATTTTCTCGGCGCGGCGACATTCTTGATGTCTTTCCTGTCTCAGCGGAGTTACCTGTCCGCATCGAGTGGTTTGGGGACGAACTCGAAAAGATCCGTGAGTTTGATACGGCTTCTCAGCGCTCCCTCGATCCCTTAGCGCAAGTGGTGATTACTCCAGTCGGCTTTGGCCCTGTCGTGTTGCCGGAACTGCAACTGCGCCTCACCCCTGCTCGCCTCGCCGAGTTGCCGAGCGACTGGCAAGAAGTGCACTACCACGAGATTCGGGAGGGCAAAGCCCCAGAAGGTCTGCGCCGTTGGCTTGGGCTTGCTTTTGATCACCCAGCTTCTTTGCTCGATTACTTGCCCAGCAAAGTGACGATCTGCGTAGACGAACCGGAGATGAGCCGTGGCCACGCCCTACGCTGGCTCGAACAAGCGGAAGAACAGTGGCAGGATCGGCCCTTTGGCCCACGCCCTCTGCACGTCTCCTACGAGAGCATCGAAAGTCAGTTGCAGGCGCGGGGCACGCTTCAAACCTGCGAACTTTCTGCTGAGGGTACCAGCGGTAATCTTGGCGGACGTTCCCTGCCAAGTATTCCCCACCAATTTGGCAACTTGGCCGAACAACTGCGCAATTACCGCACTCAGGGCATCCAGATCTGGATGCTCTCCGCCCAGCCTTCCCGCGCCGTTTCGTTACTCCAAGACCACGACTGTCCCGCCCAATTTATTCCCAACCCCCAAGACTTTTTGGCCATCGACAAGGCGCAAAGCACCCGTGTACCGATCGCCCTTAAGTATTCGGGGCTGGCGGAGATGGAGGGCTTTGTGCTCTCGACGCTGCGCATTGCCCTCGTCACTGACCGGGAGTTTTTTGGTCAGCGGGTGTTGGCAACTCCCAACTTTGTACGCAAGCGCCGCCGCGCCGCCTCTAGACAGATCGACCTCGACAAACTCAACCCCGGCGATTTTGTCGTTCACCGCGCCCACGGCATCGGCAAATTCCAAAAGCTCGAACGCCTTGCCATCAGCGGCAATGCCCGCGAATATCTGGTGATCGAGTATTCCGATGGCATCCTGCGGGTAGCTGCGGATCAGATGAACTCCCTGTCGCGCTACCGAACGGCTTCGGCTACGGGGGTGCAACTCTCAAAAATGGGCGGCAAGACCTGGGAGAAGACCAAGCAAAAAGTGAAAAAGGCGGTTCAAAAAATTGCCTTCGACCTGCTCGAACTCTACGCCCGCCGCGCCCAACAGCACCGCCTCGCTTTCCCCCCGGATCAACCCTGGCAGCGGGAACTCGAAGACTCTTTTCCTTACCAACTCACTCCCGATCAGGCAAAGGCGATCCAAGATGTCAAAGAGGACATGGAGTCCCAGCGACCGATGGATCGGCTTGTCTGTGGAGATGTCGGCTTCGGGAAGACCGAAGTGGCGGTACGAGCAGCTTTCAAGGCGTTGACTTCCGGGGTGCAAGTCGCCATCTTGGTTCCGACGACTGTGCTTGCCCAACAGCACTACCACACCTTTAAAGAGCGCTTCGCCCCCTACCCGATCTCCGTGGGATTGCTCAACCGCTTCCGCACTGCCACCGAGAAAAAAGATCTGGTCGCTCGCCTTAAGACTGGAGAACTCGATCTCGTCGTCGGTACCCACCAACTTTTGGGGTCTGGCATCGACTTTCACAATTTAGGGCTTTTGATTATCGACGAAGAACAGCGCTTCGGGGTCGCCCAAAAAGAAAAGATCAAATCCTTCAAAACCAAAGTCGATGTCTTAACCCTGACGGCAACCCCCATACCGCGCACCTTGTACATGTCCTTATCGGGGGTGCGGGAAATGAGCCTGATTACTACGCCTCCACCGAGCCGCCGCCCAATCAAAACCCATCTTTCTGGTTACGACCCCGAACATGTACGTACTGCAATCATGCAGGAACTTGGGCGTGGGGGCCAAGTCTTCTACGTCTACAACCGAGTGGACGATATTACCGAAGTGGCGGCCAGATTGCAGGCGATGCTACCGACTGCCCGCATTGGCATTGGCCACGGCCAGATGGACGAAGGGGAACTCGAATCGACGATGCTCGCCTTTTCGGGAGGGGAATACGACATTCTCGTCTGCACGACGATCATTGAGTCAGGATTAGACATTCCCCGCGTCAATACGATTCTGGTCGAAAATGCCCACCAGTTCGGTCTGGCGCAGTTGTATCAATTGCGGGGACGGGTTGGGCGCTCTGGGGTGCAGGCTCACGCCTGGATGTTTTACAAAAGTGAAGATGCCCTTACCGATGAAGCCCGCAAACGCCTACGCGCTATTCAAGAATTTACGCAACTTGGCTCCGGCTACCAGTTAGCGATGCGGGACATGGAAATTCGCGGGGTCGGCAACTTGCTTGGGGCGGAACAGTCCGGCCAAGTCAACCAGATCGGTTTCGACTTGTATATGGAACTCCTCGACGAAGCGATCCAGGAGATCCGAGGCCGCAAGATGCCCAAGGTCGAAGATACCCAGATCGATCTGGGCGTAACAGCGCTGATTCCAGCAGATTACATTCCCGACCTCGAACAGAAGATGCGTGCCTATCGCCAAGTTGCTGTTGCCCAAAGCCGCACCGATCTTCAACAGATCGTCCTCGAATGGATCGAACGCTACGGCCAGATTCCAGCCGCTACCCAGCAATTGTTGCGGGTGATGGAACTCAAACAACTGGCTCGTGGCCTTGGCTTCTCGCGGATCAAACCGGAAGGGGTGAATATCGTCCTCGAAACGGCCATGGAACTGCCTGCTTGGGAACAAGTCTTCCAACTCCTCCCCCCAGATGCTAAAGGCCGTTTCTTCTTCCAGCCGGGTCGCGTGAGTGTACGCGGGCTAGGCAACCTCACCAGTGCCCAGCAATTGGAGCAGTTGGTGCAGTGGTTCGACAAAGTTCAACTCCCCACACTGGAAACAGTCAGTGTTTCACAGTCAGTGCTTGGGTGAAACGCCCAGACCATAGCGCAGCAAGCTATTCGCTTTTGCCTTGCTGAAGATGGCGGATGAGGGCAAGCAAACCTAGGCGGTAGCTCTCCGCCCCAAAGCCCGAGATCTGGCCAACAGCAATCGGGGCAATGTAGGAATGGTGACGAAAACTTTCGCGGGCATGGACATTGCTCAGGTGGACTTCGACGGTTGGGATGGCAACCCCAGAGATGGCATCGCGGAGCGCCACACTGGTATGGGTGAAACCACCTGGGTTGATTAGTAGGCCATCGCACTCGCCCATGGCGGCTTGGACTGCATCGATCAACGCCCCTTCGTGGTTGGACTGGAAACAACGAAGCTCGACACCTAGATTTTCGGCGTCGAGCTGAAGCGTATCGTTAATTTCTTGAAGGGTTTTTGAGCCGTAGATCCCAGGCTCGCGTTTGCCGAGCAAGTTCAAGTTTGGACCGTGGAGAACTAGGATGCGCAGAACAAAAACCTAACGGCGGGTATCGCGAACCCGGACTGGAATGCGCTGCAACTGTGGAGTGCGTTGCGTAAGACCTAAGGCTTCAGCCAGCCGTTCTAGAACTTCTTGAATTTTCTCGGCAACCTTCTCCATGAGGCAAGTCCCTTTTGATCTGAAAATCACTGTTTCTCCATAATACCAAAGGATGCAGATCTGACCAGTGTTCTGCGCAAAAAATCGAGAGCCGATTGCGTACTGACCTGGCGGATCAACTCCCGTTCCCAACGGCTATTAAACCGATGCTGCTGGGACACTGCTCCCTGGGCACTGGCAAGCGCGATGTACACAAGACCAATTGGTTTTTGGGCTGTGCCGCCACTAGGGCCGGCGATGCCCGTAATCGCTAACCCCCAATCGCTGCCGAACGCTTTACACACACCGATAGCCATTGCTTCTACGACGGGGGCACTGGCGACCCCATGGGCGATCATTAATTCGGTATCTACACCGAGTAAGTCGCTTTTGGCCATGTTTGCGTAGGCAACAATGCTTCCCAGGAAATACTGAGAAGCACCCGACAGGCTGGTGAGCTGCTCACTGAGCAACCCCCCTGTACAGGATTCGGCAACAGCAACGGTTTCCCCTCGCTTGATCAGCAATTCGGCCACCACTGCGGCAAGACTGTCTTCATCGGCTCCAAAACAGTCGAGACCAGTAATCTCCCGCAGTTGCGCTTCAACCGGCGCGATTAATTGGCGGGCACTTTCTGGGTTAGGAGCGCGGGCGGTGATCCGCAACTTCGCTTCTCCAGCGTGGGCGTAGGGAGCAACGGTTGGGTTGGAGCCTTCTAAGAAGGGGCTGACACGCTCGGCAAGGGTCGATTCGGAAATGCCCCAATGGCGCAGCATCCGGCTATAAAAAACTTCCTGACCCCAGCCTTGTGCCTGCAGATAGGGAACCGCTGTCTCTGCCCACATCCGCTTCATTTCTCTCGGTACCCCCGGAAATGTGAGCACGGTAACATCCGATCGGGGCTGCCAGATCAATCCAGGTGCCGTACCAATCGGGTTGGGAAGCACCGCTGCCCCCAGCGGCAACATCGCTTGTTTGGCGTTGCTCGGTGCCATGACGCGCTGCCGTTCCTGGAACATAGCCTCAATGCGCTTGAGTTCTTCGTTCTGGAGCACCATCGGCACCCCAAAAAACTCCGCTAAGGTTTCGTGGGTAAGATCATCGACGGTTGGGCCTAAGCCACCCGTGGTAATGATCAACCCAGCGCGCTCACTAGCAAGGGCAAGGACTTCTTTGATCCGTGCGGGATTATCGCCAACCACTGTTTGATAATGGTGAGGGATCCCCAACCGCGCTAGTTCCGTGGCCAGATAATGGGCATTGGTGTTCACAATTTGACCGAGCAACAGCTCGCTGCCAATGCAGATAATTTCCGCACTTATGCCCATTTTCTTTGGTATCTCACGGTAAAGGGAACATTTTGGCAGGGGAATGCCTTCAAAACGACTATGGCTTACAAACGCACGCTAATTTCGATTCTACTTTCGCTTATGCCGTTGGGGTTGGGTGCGGAGGAGATTCTACAATCCTCTCCACCAGCGGATCAAGCGCTCAAAAATCCGATCAACATCACGATCACCCTGAAACTTGACGCTTCCTTGGACTGGCACCACCCCAAAATTGTGATCGATGGCAACGACCTCTCCAAACCACTGCGCCCGTTGATCGAAGGCGCTGTTGCTGTGGTGCTCTCTGATGGCCAAAGTGTGCTTGCCGAGCGGGATCTCAGCCCTGAGCAGATGGTGCTGCACCTCTATGGTTTTGAGGCTCCACTTGGTCCCCACCAAGTCTTCATTGAAATCCCGCGCAATGGGGGCGCACCATTGCGCTATCGGACACAATATGCAGTCGCTCGTTAGCATATCTTTGGAGGCAGGGGAGAGACGTGCATCCGCCGGGGCATACTAACCCAGAAGAACTCACTCAAGAGTTCCATGGGAGCTACGACGTGCTCAAAAAACCCGCATTAAACCCTAGCGCGCAATCTGAAGGAATGGCCTCCAGAACTGGTGATACATTTACTTTTCAGCTGATCGGTCAACGCGGCGTCGGTAAGACTGTTTTTTTGGCGACGATGAGTTCCCAGTACGACGACCTTACAGAGTATGGCCTCTGTAGTGCGGATGTACAGACGGAGAATCAAGTCCAGCAAATCCTGACTTTCATGCGCAACAAGGGCAGCTACCCACCTGCCACAAACCGCAGTATTCCTTTTACATTCGACCTTTATCCAAAAGGCTCATCATCGAGCCGCAAACCTCTGTGTACTTTTCGTTGGGAGGACATACCCGGTGAAATCTGCCAGCTATGGGATGAAGGCTTCAATCACAGCACAGCCAATTCCAGTGGTTGTTTAATCTTTGTCGATGCCAATGCCTTGATGACCAATCCCGGCTATATAGAGAATTTGGATCAACTCACGGATTTGGTTTTACCGCTTGTCAATATCGTTGCCCTCAATGGTATCACTTATCCTGTCGCTATCGTGCTCACGAAATGCGATATGCTCGGCACTTTGACCCCCCAATTATCGGGTATCCTTCAAGAGCGGCTGGAACCAATTATCCGTGGCTTAAAGCGTTTTAATATTGCCCACAAAGTTTTCCATTCTTCCCTAAGTTTGACCCGCCCAGGAAGCTCAGGCTCCTACACATTAACAGTTGGCAATACTGAATCTCCGCTGCTATGGCTGATTGAAGAGATTCAGCGAGTACGCAAAGTGCCCGTCTTGGTCAAAATTGCTAAATTGCTCGGATTGCGCCAAAAACGCAAAAACAAAGGCCCACGCATTTTCAACGCTTACTAAATCAAGGAGAGATTATGAAAGCCACTATTAATTCTCCTATTGCCGCTGAACTCTGCTTCGGCCAACTTCTCTACTCAAGTTTTTACAAGCAAGGTTTTAAACTGATCACCAGTCCGCTGCCCGCAATTCTGGGCAAAGTCTTTGTCGAACAAATTGTCAATCGGCACTGGAATCCTTACGATCCACCCAAACCAGAAGAACGTTTTGCCTATCTCTTGCAGCTCAACAAACACCACACCCTTTTTGGCTGGTTGCTCAACGGTGGCGAAGATGAAATGAATAGGGGTCATGTTCCTTATTTCCTCAGTTATCACCTCCAAGGAAGCCTCAGCGTTGCCCGCTTAGATACCCTCTTCGCTTGCCTGCGCAAAGGCCCCATTGCCTTACCGGGACGGCGACTTCCGCAAACCTTACAAGCCCTCCCGATCAGCACATTTCGGGGCTACCGCCCTGCAGCGCCAGGGGTTGCTGTTTCCACACAGATGCAGTTACACGCCCAAGATCGTTTGCAGCGGGGGCGCGCTATCCACCTGTTTTACTGAGTCAGCTAACAAAATTGCCTGGTTCTTATATTTTATGTTGAAGGCGCTATTCGCATCAGCGTCTTGGAAAGTTCGACAATCCGAAAAGAGATCGTTTTTCCATCCGTTGTGATCCGAAGGAGGGTTTTATCCTTTCCATCAATTCTCCATTTTCCCGTTTTGAACTGATGGGCATCATCGGGAGATAGAGAATACAATTCACAACTTCCGTTGCGAGCAAACTTGTAGGTCATTCTGAATCGGCTTGGGGGGAACGTCATTGATGCCGCTGGCCGGAAAATTTGCACTGTCCCCTCTGGTTTTTCCTCCTCTGTAGAGCGAACCCAATGCTGGAACAAGTGATTCATGTCGATCGCCAACGGTGTGTTACTTGCCTTACCGCCTGTTTCCTGTGCCAAGGCCGGAATGGCAGTCAGTTCTATGACCAGAACTGTACACACGCTGAGAATCATACATGAGCCACACAGAAAAGGCACTATCCTTGTCAAGGTTCCACCGACGGCTACGACAGCATTGTAGCCAATTCGTTTGCCATAGATGGCTGCGTCAGGATGTTTTGCTTGCAGTCGCATAGCACCAGACAGGAGATCGTAGTCGCCTGTTTCAATATCGAAGGCGCTCTGTCTAGATGAATGGAGATAGTTGCAGAATGTAGAAAGTTTGTACTCAAGCGTCATGCCTGGATTGCCCCTGGTTTTCCCGCTTCGACGACGAAAGTAGCAAGGGTGCTCACGGTGCTGTTGGGAATCGTCGCGTCAGCCACAGCTCGATACTCACTTGTCCACTGCTTCGGTGTGATCGTACAGATGGTATAGCCCCGATGCTCTCCGTCAAAGAAACGGGTGTGTGGGTTCGTGGGCAGCGCCTGACGCAAAAGGCCAACGATGTTTTTCGAGAATTCTGAAGAGATCGAGGTGCCGACGAACTCGGTGCCGATGGTGGGTGAGTCTGGTTTCTCGAAGTCGCGTTTGAGGTCGAAAACCCAACTTGAATGCACGTCGCCACTCAGGACGATTGGGTTGGCTGGTTTGCGCTCGGCAATTGCACCTAGCAGGCGGTTTCGGGCGGCCACATAGCCATCCCACTGATCCATGTTGAAGGCGGTGCTATTGGGTCTGGGATCGACATCGAAACGGGAGAACACGACTTGCTGGGCGAGAATATTCCAGCCAGCCGTCGAACGGGTAAGCCCTTCAAACAGCCATTGCTCCTGGGCTATGCCGGTCATTGTGGCTGTGGGCGAGAGCGTTTCAGGGCATAGCGGTTTGAGGTGGTCACCGCAGGGCTGATCGCTTCGGTACTGGCGCGTATCTAAGACGTGAAACTGAGCTAGTTGACCGAAACTTAGGCGACGATACAGTTGAAGGTTGGCTCCAACAGGCATCTGGCTGCGGCGCAGGGGCATGTTTTCGTAGTAAGCCTGGTAAGCGATGGCTCGCCGCTTTAAAAAATCAGCGGCATCAGTACTATTTTCTGGAATATCGCCTGCATAGTTGTTGCTGAATTCATGGTCATCCCAAGTAACGATCCAGGGGAAAGCCGCGTGGGCGGCTTGTAGATCGGGGTCGCTGCGGTAAAGGGCGTAGCGGTTGCGGTACTCGGTGAGTGTACGTATCTCTGAACCATCGTGGCGGCGGGGTTTGCCCACTGTCTGGCCGCTCTCGTAGATGTAGTCGCCGAGGTGAACAACGAAATCGAGATCTTTTTGCGCCATGTCCCGATAGGCCGTGTAGTACCCAGCCTCGTAATGCTGACAGGAACAGAAGGCAAATTTTAACGCCTTGGGAAGCGCTCCAGGAGCAGGGGCGGTGCGGGTGCGTCCCACTGGACTGACTTCGCCGCCTGAGCGAAAGCAGTACCAGTAGATGCGCTCCGGCTCTAGACCACTTACTTCGATGTGTACCGAATGTCCCCATTCTGGAAGTGCCATCGCCGTTCCGCGCTGTACCACTCGGCTCAACCCTTCGTCGGTTGCCACTTCCCAGGCTACTTCCACAGGCTTGGGAGGCATCCCGCCTCCACCGAGGGGCAGCGGAGCCAGCCGTGTCCACAGCACAAATCCATCGCTCAACGGTTCGCCAGAGGCTACTCCAAGACTGAAAAGACGACCATCAGCGGCAGTGGTGCGATCAATGGCCGCCCCTGCCAGCACCAACGCGCCACCAAGCAATAACTGCCGCCGGGTAACAGGGAGCCATAGATTTGTGTTTCGAGAAGGGAACATTTTGGTACCCACATCGCCAAAAACTATATATAAGTGTAAAGTTTCCGGGTCAGATAGAGCTGTCGTCCTCGCTACGTTGCCTCTTGCTCAATACAGAAAACGACTTTCGAGGAGTACCGAATAGCTTACCCATCTCAGTCATCGGAAGAGACATCTTGAGAGCTTGCTTGCCTGAACAGTATTTCAGCCAACTTTGCTTTGATGGCCCTCTATATCGAAAGAAAGAAACTGGCCTTGGCTCTAAGTAGGCATAGACCGCAGGTTGAGGGCAGAGGCAGCGACACAAGAATTATTAGAATTTTGACGAACCAGAGGCATGTTCAGTAGGATGGCGTGAAGCTAGGGGTGCTACCTACGTGGAAGCTGAGATCACACCCTTAGAACCTGAACTGGGTAATGCCAGCGCTAGGGAAGCTACTAGGAGTCACACGATGCTAAGAACCGAATGGATTGCCCGCCGCTCTGGGCAAGCAAATGTTAGTCAAATGCACTATGCCCGCAAAGGCGAAATCACCGAAGAGATGGCCTACGTTGCCCGCCGCGAACAGCTTGAACCTGAGTTGATTCGCGCCGAAGTCGCCCGTGGTCGCCTGATCATCCCCGCCAATATCAACCACCCCAACTTAGAACCGATGGGGATCGGTATTGCCACCAAGTGCAAAGTGAATGCCAATATCGGCGCTTCTCCCAACGCTTCGGGACTGGACGAAGAAGTGTCAAAGCTGACCCTGGCCGTCAAGTACGGTGCAGATACGGTCATGGACTTGTCCACCGGGGGCGGCAACCTCGATGCGATTCGTTCCGCGATTATCGGTGCAAGCCCTGTTCCCATCGGAACCGTGCCGATCTACCAAGCCCTCGAATCGGTGCATGGCAATGTCGAAAAGCTCAGTGCTGAAGTTTTCTTAGATGTGATCGAGAAGCATGCCAAACAGGGTGTCGATTACATGACCATTCACGCCGGCATTCTCCTAGAACATCTACCTCTGGTCAAAAACCGGATTACAGGTATCGTCTCGCGGGGCGGCGGCATTCTCGCCCGTTGGATGCTCGCCCACCACAAGCAGAACCCGCTCTACACCCACTTCGACGACATCATCGAGATCTTCAAAAAGTACGATGTCTCCTTCAGCCTCGGCGATTCGTTGCGTCCTGGTTGCCAACACGATGCCAGCGATCCCGCGCAGTTTGCCGAACTGAAAACCCTCGGTGAATTGACTCGCCGTGCATGGCAGCACGATGTGCAGGTCATGGTCGAAGGCCCAGGTCACGTCCCCATGAACCAGATCGAAATGAACGTGCGCAAGCAGATGGAAGAGTGTTCCGAAGCGCCTTTCTATGTCCTCGGCCCTCTCGTCACTGACATCGCTCCTGGCTACGACCACATCACCTCCGCCATCGGTGCTGCCATGGCTGGCTGGTACGGCACCGCGATGCTCTGCTACGTCACCCCCAAAGAACACCTTGGTCTGCCCAACGCCGAAGACGTGCGCATCGGCCTAATTGCCTACAAGATCGCCGCCCACGCCGCCGACATTGCCCGAGGCCGCCCCGGTGCCCGCGACCGAGACGATGC
>JACMLN010000038.1 GCA_014379585.1 Gloeobacterales cyanobacterium ES-bin-313
GAAGCCTTACCCTCACGAGTGGCCAGACAGATTACGAATTGAAGGCCGCTCCCGGTTATCTGCCTGGGTCGAGCCAACTGAGCATCCAGCTTGCCCCTTCCATTTTCTCCCAGCTCCTCGGCACCCTGGACTACTTGGTGGAGTACCCCTACGGCTGCACCGAGCAGACCATGAGTCACTTCCTACCCAGCCTTGCGGTTATGCGCGTCCTCGACCAAAAAGGGATTGTGATTCCTGAACTCCAGAAGCGCACCCCCAATGTCATTCAAAAAGGCTTGACCCGCCTTTACCGCTTTCAACACGGCGATGGGGGTTGGGGCTGGTGGGAAAATGATAGTAATGACCTTTACATGACAGCCTACGTCATGCACGGGCTGGCTGTTTCCCAAGGTTCAGGGGTGACAGTCAATCCTGATGTGTTTCGCCTCGGTCGTGAATCGCTTGAAACCCAAGTAAAAGAGCAGTGGAAGCTCGGATTTGGGGGCAAGAATCAAGAGCGCTACCGACGCGATACCTACGCTTTCGCTGTCTACGCCTTGGCCCTCTCCGGTGCAACCATGCCGAATACCGAAGCAGAATTGCTGAAGTTTTCGGATCAACTGACTCCCTACGGTCAGGCGATGCTGGTTTTGGCTCTCGACCGTTGGAATCACTCCCAATCCGCCGACGAGATCGCCGCCCAACTTGTGGACGAACAGCAGTCCGATCGTGTCGGTGCCTTCTGGAAGCCGACTATCCCCGCAACGGTCAAAGTGAAGCCTGTAGATACTTGGTTCCACCACGAATGGCTCAATGAGACGGAAACCACCGCCTGGGTTATCCGTGCCCTCCTCGCCCACAACCCGAATCTCGATCCCCAGTTGTTAGAATCTTCCGTCCACTGGATCTTGGCCCACCGTCAAGCTCAAGGTTGGGAATCGACGAAGGATTCAGCAGCAGCAATTGAAGCACTGCTTGCCTATACCCAACGCACCAGCCAGCTCCAAGCAAATGCGACGCAAATCCAGGTACGCGTGAACGGTGCCAACATCGGCCAAGTGAGTTTCGATGCCCAATCGTTGTACAAACCCGAATTGGTGCTCAAGATTCCAGCGAGCAAGATTCATGGGGGCAACAATCAGGTGCAGTTCGTTGTTGCAGGGAGCAACGCACCGATCTACGCCAATATTGTCCTCAAGCAGAGCATTCGCCTCGAAGAAAATGCCCCCCAAGCCCTCAGTGGTCCACTGAAGTTGGAGCGCACCTATGCACTTCTGCGCAGTGCCAAGGGTATGGACGGCAGCCCACGCTTCGAAGAAACGGTACTGAAAGACGGCGAATCGATCCCGATAGGAGCGTTGGTGCGCGTTCACGTCCGAGTCACAGGTTGGCAGAACGGCACCGATGCCAGTCACTTGATTCTTGAAGATCCCCTTCCAGGTGGGTTTCGAGCCACAGATGACACGTTACCGAGCACCGAATCGGCAAACAGCGACTACTCTTCTTACACCACCGAGGTACGGGATGACCGGATCATCGGTTACTACCTGAATGTCTGGGGCAAAACCTTAGAGTTCGACTACTTACTGCGGGCGGAAGTCCCCGGCATCTACCATGTCCTGCCCAGTCGCCTCTGGAATATGTATTCCGATTGGCGACTGAGCGGCCAAGAAATGCACCTGCACATCGTTCCTTAGGAGTAAGCGATGACAACCCGAAGAACCTTTTTGATCTTGGGCGGGGTGGCACTTGCAGCGCCAGCCCTCGCCCTCGGTAGCAAACAGTCCGAGCAAGAACATCGCCTTGCTGAGTTTCGTACCTCGCTTTCGGGTCGCTCACCCGCCCAACGCCACAATGCCCGCTGGGCAGTGCAACGTCTGAATGGGGCACAAATTTCGTCTGGAAAAGTGTTTTCTTTTAACACTCAGGTTGGGCCTTGGACCCGAGACGAAGGCGTACAACGTGCCCCTGTCAGTTACGGCGGTATCCTCGTCCCTTCCTGGGGAGGTGGTGTTTGCCAGGTTTCAACCACGCTTTACTGCGCTGCCTTGCTCACCGGTTTAACTGTGGTCGAACGCACGTCCCATGAAGTCGCCCCTGCCTACATTCCAGCAGGAATGGATGCCGCCGTCGCCTTTCAAATCGCCGACCTAAAAATCAAAAATCCATTTGCAGAGCCAGTTACGATTCACGCTGAGATTTCAGGCGAACAACTGATCTGTCGTGTGACTAGTCCGAAACCAGCTACCACCGAGTACCAACTTGCCCGCGAATTAGTCTCCAGCCAACTGCCCGCCACCATCGAAGGTGCTCACCGCCAACCAGGACGCACAGGTGTACGCGTCCGACTCTGGCGCATTGCGACTCAGAACGGTATGAGTCATAGGGAACTTTGCCAGGAAACAGAATACGCTGCTTTACCGCGCTCATTGTGAAAATTTGCTTTTCCTTGGGGAAAAGCGGTCAAAATCCGCCAAAATATGCCACAAATGGATAGTAAAAGTATTTGAGAGAACAGAAATGACTCGTTTTTTCTTAGGCTGTTTGCTGCTGAGTGTTTTTTTGAACCTTTCCCCTGCTCTCGCGGAAAACACATCCTTGATGTCGGATTTAACGGATCCTAAAGGGCAACCTGTTGGTACAGCGACATTTACCCAGTTGGAAAGCGGATTACTGAAAGTGGTTGTGCAGGTCAAAGGTCTACCACCCGGTTCCCATGGTATTCACATCCACGGTGTTGGCCAATGCGAAGGGTCGAGCTTCGCTTCAGCAGGTGGCCATTTTAATCCAGCGGGAAAGCAACACGGTCTTGAAAACCCCGAAGGTGCCCACGGTGGCGATCTGATCAACTTAGTCATCGCAACGAATGGCACGGGCAATCTTGAAGCAACAACTTACAGAGTTTCTTTGATCCCCAATGCTGCGAATTATCTGTTGGATGCTGATGGTAGTGCGCTGATTATCCACGCAGGAACTGATGATCAAAAAACGGATCCTACGGGAAAAAGTGGTGGCCGGATTGCTTGTGGAGTCTTAGAAAAAGTTTCAGCGAAGTAGGTGGACTGCCCAATTATCTCGACACTGAAATCGTTGCGTAGACCGTGCCAAAGGTCTTGTCTTCGTTCACAACCCGAATCCGGACGCCTTGAATATCGATCAACCCAGCAGGAACAATTAATATCTGGGCTTGCTTGGGTTTGAGTTCAACGCTAGAAGCGCCGAGCACGATGCTGTCTTCGTTGAAGATATCGTTGCTGATATCGAGATAGGCTGTCGCTTTCACTTCACACCGCACGATCGCCGAAATTCGCCTTGCCCCTCGGCTGGGCAAAAATTGGCCGACGAAAGTCTCACCAGCCAAAATTGTTGCATTAATGCGCTGGGAAAAACTATTCTGCGCAAGGCTGGGAAGAGCAAGCGCCAAACTCCCAAGCAGAGCGAAGGCAAAAGTGCGGCGGTTGATCATCACTCTTCTTCCTCTTCCTCAGGAATCGCCTTGGCGATCTCAGTGGGGCGTACAGAATTTATCAGTTCGTTGATCATCGCGCCTCGCTCCAAAGAACGATCCTGCACAAAGCTGATCTCAGGGGTGTAGCGTAGGCGAATCCGACGGCCAATCTCCTGGCGCACAAAACTTGTCGCCTCCTCTAAGCCAGACATCGCCGTGGCCTGGGACTCAGGGGTTCCGAAGATACTTACAAAGATTTTTGCTTGGCGCAAATCACCGGTCACTTCAACATCCGTGACGCTGACCATGCTCGACCCGCGCAGGCTTCTAAGCTGCTCACGCAGGAGCATATCGCTCACTTCTCGTCTGATCAATTCGCCCACGCGGGCTGGTCTGTGTGTCTTCATGATGCTCTCAGGGTGAAACGGTAAATTTGTGCACAGAACTACAAAGAAATCAGGGGTACCTTATAATAAGTTTTTATACGTTGGTGACTGCATGGAATCTGTAAACACTCCTGACATGCTCAATTTGTCCGTCGAAAGAATGTTTTTAGACATGACTGAACCTTTAGACACGATGTTGGGCCTACAAATGTTGCAGGTTGTGCGTAGCCTCGTCGATATCTCCTACAAGATGGGACACAGTGATGGGAGACAAAAGGGTGCACCTTTTAATCCTTGTTCCCTATGTCCTCATCAATCGGCTTAGTGGAGTTGTAGCATTGCCCGGACAGTCAATACCAAAAAGGCAATCGCTCCGACCAAAGCCAGCACCCCCAAGGTTGCACCCAGTCGCGTGCGGAACAAAGGTTTGAGCCACGCGAAGGTGGAAAAAAATACCCCCAGCAGGGCACCTGCCAAAAAAGTTGGGTACTTCGAAAGGGTCTTTAGAAAGCTCTCGTTGGTCATGGAGTCATTGTAACCCAGGCTGTTAAGACCACAGTAAGCGCCGCACTACCCAACCGCAGCCCGCCGCAATGAAGGCACTAAGGATTTGGCCGGGGAGGGGAAAGACTGAAAATTTAAGGATAGCTTCCCAAAGCTCCGCTCCGAACGGAATTTTGATGAGCAGTCCAAGCAGGCCACCGAGATGAAGCACCAATAGGCCACCCAAGGTGCAGAGGGTGAGATACAACAAACTCGCATTCTTCCGAAAAGCGAAGTGGCCAACGCACATTGCCGCTGGAATGCAGGCGATCAAGTAGCCAATCTGAGGATGAGTCAGGTAATCGATACCGCCGCCGCCGACAAAAACTGCGAAGCCTGCCAAACCGACACTTAGGTAGGCAATCTGAGCCAGCCCGCCACCAATCGGCCCACAGATGCAACCGCAGAGCAACACCGCCGCAACCTGCAAAGAAAAAGTATACCCAGGCTCAAATGACCAAGCCATCACGGGAGGCCAAGTACCAAAAGTAATTGATTGAGGCAAACGATCTGGTAAAGAGATCTGCATCAAGGTGCCAGTCACGGTCAGGCCAAAACCGATGCATCCCCAAATCATCTCGACGATGGTTGGCAACGGTAAACTGCGGCGACGGGCACAGGGTAAGCCGATCATCGTGCGAATACTAGATTTAGTCAGAAGGGAAGGACTGGCCATAGTACAAGGAATGGATTGAAATAATTATGATTCAAAAAAACACAAATTGCGATCAATCGTAACTGTGTTTTGGCATTTGCTTCAAGAGAAGCTGACAGATAAGCCACATGATCCAAGTCTTCTCAGCGGATGGTACAGTAGTCACCGAATCGCCAAGAGTTTAGTATGAAGCGCGTTGAAACGTCTTTGCCCGGTGTGTGGATCGTCGAACCAAAGATCTTTGGGGATGCAAGGGGTTACTTCTTCGAAAGCTATCAACGCGAAAAGTTCGCTCAGTTAGGCATCACAGCGGATTTTGTCCAGGACAATCGCTCTTTTTCCCGCCAAGGGGTTGTCCGTGGCTTACACTTCCAACTGCGCTATCCACAGGCAAAGCTTTGCTCTGCCCTCCAAGGGGAAGTCTTCGATGTCGCCGTCGATGTGCGCCAAGGTTCGCCAACCTTCGGAAAATGGATAGGTGTCACGCTTTCCGCCGAAAACAAAAAACAAATTTATATTCCCCAGGGCTTTGCCCATGGCTTTGCAGTTCTCTCAGAAACTGCTGAATTCATGTATAAGTGCAGCGACTACTACCACCCTGAAGATGATGGTGGCGTAGCCTGGAACGACCCTGAAATTGGTATCGATTGGCCTATCGAATCACCAATACTTTCTCAAAAAGATGCGCTCTTTCTCCCCCTCGCTCAGACCTTGGCCGAGAAGCTACCCATATTTCATTCAGCGTTTTCTCCTTAGAAAACGGCCTTTTCCTCAGAAATATTTGTGATCTGCGATACCTCGGGAACCAGAACCCTCCCATTTTCGTTCTATACTGAAAACGATTGTAACGAAAGGTAACTTATGGTTCGCAAGTCTTTACTTTCCCTCGGTCTTGGCCTCTCTCTGGCACTGGGAAGTTTTGTCTCTACTGCCCATGCCGCCGATATCGTCGATACAGCTGTTAAAGCAGGCTCTTTTAAGACCCTCGCTAAGGCACTCAAAGCAGCTGATCTGATCACTGTGCTCAAAGGCAAAGGCCCTTTCACTGTCTTTGCACCTACCGATGCAGCCTTTGCTAAGGTGCCAAAAGCAACTTTAGAGAGCCTTCTCAAGCCTGAGAACAAAGGAAAGTTGGTCAAGGTACTTACCTACCATGTTGTTCCCGGCAAAGTGCTTTCTAAGGACATCAAGAGTGGCCCTGTGAAGACTGTTGAAGGTTCCTCTTTAGAACTCAAGCTCGAAGAAGGAAAAGTGGAAGTCAATACTGCCTACGTCACCAAGGCAGACATTGTCACAGACAATGGCGTGATCCACGTCATCGACGCTGTGCTTCTGCCCCCCGATCTGTAAGCCTTAGCTGCGCTTCTCATCACAAAACCCCTCTCCAGATTTTTGGAGGGGGGTTTTGTTTTGAGACGTGATCCACTTCACGCTTGTTTGATTTATGCAGTCTGGCTGTTGTTTCGACTTAAAGTGCTGCTTCTTAAACACAATAGTGACTTTGGCCAGTGATCATGCATTCTTGAAGAAAACAAAGGGCAATCCACCAATATTTTCAATTCATTAATCGCTTCCAAATAGGCTCTGATTTCAACCAGAAACTGGACGAAAATGCTAGTTTAAGTTGTAGGGTGTTTCCATAAAACCTTTGCGAGCGGGGAATCTAAGCTATGTTATTTCGTCAGCTATTTGATCAAGAGTCCAGTACTTTCACTTACTTGATCGCCGAACCTTTTCAGCGCTTGGCCATTCTTGTCGATCCAGTCTTGGAGCAAGTGAACCGCGATCTCAAACTGTTACAGGAGTTGAATCTAACTTTGCATTCTTGCCTTGAAACCCACGTCCACTGTGATCACGTCACCGGAGCAGCCCGATTGCGGGCTGTTACCGATTGCCAAGTGATCGTACCTGCTGGGGCGGAAGTTTTTGGCGCAGATCGGTTCATTGAAGATGGTGAAATGATCATCTTGGGCAACACTTGGTTAGAAGCCATGGCAACCCCTGGTCATACCGATAGTCACATGGCCTACCAAGTGGAGAGCGACCGCGTCTTAACTGGAGATGCCTTATTCATTCGTGGCTGTGGTCGCACCGACTTTCAAGGTGGTAATCCCGGCGTTCTTTACGACTCAGTCACCCAACGCCTTTTCACTTTGCCGGAGGAAGTACTTGTCTATCCCGGTCACGACTACGGGGGGCAGACCACTTCGACCATCGGCGAAGAAAAACGGGCAAATCCTCGTTTTGTCGGCTACGAGCGGGAGAAATTTATCACTCTGATGAATGGCTTAGGACTAGCGAAACCGAAAAAAATTCTTGAAGCGTTGCCTGCAAACACGTTCTGCGGGATCGCTGCTTAACGTCCTCGAAACGTGGTAGCATTCCACGGCAACGCAGAAGGCTAGCCGTAGATTGTGAGGGAGTGAAGAGCATGTTCAAGTGGAATAGACATTTTCTAGGTCTGGGACTGGTTTTAGTGCTGGGGATGCAGTTTCCTGCGAAAGCAGATCCAACCTTGCTGAACGTGTCCTACGACCCGACCCGTGAGCTTTACCAGGAGTTCAACACAGCCTTTATTAATTATTGGAAGAAGAAGACAGGCCAAACCCTCACGGTCAACCAATCCCACGGTGGTTCCGGCAAACAGGCGCGCTCTGTGATCGATGGACTTGAGGCAGACATTGTCACCCTAGCCCTTGCCTATGACATCGACGCGATCTCTGAAAAGGCAAAGTCATTGCCCGAAAATTGGCAAACACGGCTACCGAACAATAGTTCCCCATACACATCCACGATTGTCTTTTTAGTGCGCAAGGGCAACCCAAAGAAGGTTTTCGATTGGAATGATCTTGCCCGTCCTGGAATTTCAGTCATCACCCCAAGTCCGAAGACGAGTGGTGGTGCACGCTGGAACTATCTAGCGGCTTGGGCTTGGGCACTCAGACAATACAAAGGCGATGAGGGGAAAGTCAAAAGTTTCATGACCCGCCTCTTCCAGAATGTGCCCGTGCTCGATTCTGGAGCACGGGGTGCAACCAATACCTTTGTTCAGCGTGGAATTGGCGATGTCTTGATTGCCTGGGAGAACGAAGCTTATCTTTCTCTTAAGGAGTTAGGGCCAGACAAATTCGACATGATTGTCCCGTCCTTAAGCATCCTGGCAGAACCGCCCGTCACTTGGGTAGACAAAGTGACAGGCAAGCATAAGACCACAGCCTTAGCCAAAGCCTATCTGAGCTATCTCTACAGCCCTGAAGGCCAGGAGATCATCGCTAAGAACTACTACCGCCCCCGCCTCGCGGCTGTTGTCAAAAAGTATGAAAAACAATTTGGCAAGGTCAAGCTAGTGACCATCGACGCTGTCTTTGGGGGCTGGAAAAAAGCCCAGAAAACTCACTTTGACGATAAAGGGATCTTCGATCAAATCTATCAGCCAAAATAGTTTCGCCCTGTGCAGTTTTACCCTCCTTTCAGGCGATCTAAAGCGGTGCGGACAGGCATCGCTTTTTTTGTCTCCATATTGACCATCACGATCTCTAGATTGGCCCGTGCACAGATCTCGTCCTTGGTGTTCGAGATTGTCTGCTGAAACAGGAGGCGCACAGGTTTCATTTCGACAAGATGGGTCAAAATGTTGACTGCAGCATCATCCTGCCCTCGAATGAGACCTTTGAGGTAGTTCAGTTCAAGGCGGGAAACGGCTGGAGCAATGGAGGGTTCAAAGAGGTTGATCCCGTTCAAGGCCGACCAAGCGACTCGCCCTGCTTCCAAGTACTCGACGTAGACGGCATTGTTGAGATAGCCGGCATAGTCGTAGTCATTGGGACGAATCGGTAGATGAATCAAGCAGTCTTGGTAGATTTCGCTCAAGGTTTTTCTCAGGCTTGCCGCCGGATTTTAGCAGAGTCAATGTTAAATTGTCCCTGTGACTATTCTTTTGGCTCTCAAAGTTTCTGCCGGTGTGGTGTTAGCCGCTGACTCCCGCCTGAGCATTTCTGAAGGCGGCAAGCCTGTTTTTGTCTCAGATACCAACACAAAACTGTTCGGTCAATCCGGAAACCCCTTGGGGATCATGACCTGCGGCAGTGCTTTTTTGCAGGGACGGGCGGTTTGGAGTTGGCTCGACGAATTCATTGAAGAAAAATCGGGCGAGTTTGAGAGTCCAGATCTTGCCGCCCAGGGATTGGCGCAATGGATGCCATCGCCAGACAGTAGCTCTATTACGTTTGTCCTAGCAGGCTTCGATCCCAAAGCCAACCATGGCCCCGATGCTCGGATGCTGAAAGTGACTAAGTTTTCAGATGGGACGTGCCACCATTTCGATCTCAGTAGCTCTGCGATTTTTTGGGATGGGGAGTTCGATGCGATCACGCGCTTGTTGTTGGGCTTTGCTCCTGTCTACGGAGAAAGCCTGGTGGCCTGTGAAAATTTTGGCTCAGGGGAGGTACGGGTTCCCTACTACGCTTTTGGGCTGCAGGAGGGTATCGAGTACGTGGAATTTCTGGTCAAAACGCAAATTCAATTTCAACGTTTTATTGCTGAACCTCAGTCCTGCGGCGGCCCTATCGATATCGCGACGATTACCCCACAATCAGGTTTTCGGTGGATTAAACGCAAAGAAATTTCTCAAAGCCCAAACGGCTAATCCCGTGTTACAACCGAGGGACAGAAGCTTCCCCAAACGGACACGATGTATCTCGTCACTGGTGCCACAGGCGATCTGGGTCGGCGGGTTGTCAAAGCAATTTGCAACCGCAGAGAAGCAGTGCGTGCCTTTGTACGCCTGAGTTCTTCTTATAGTGCTTTAGAGCGCCTCGGTGCAGAAATCTTTGTTGGCGATCTCCAGCACCGCGACAGCATTGCGCGAGCCGCCCAAGGAATGCGCTACATCATTAGTAGCCATGGCAGCAGTGCGAAGGATGCCTACGCTCTGGAATACCAAGCAAACGTGGATCTGATCGATGCAGCTAAAGCCTATGGGGTCGAGCATTTTGTCTTCATCTCTGTCCTTGGCGTCGATCATCACTACGAAGAATCCCCAATTTTTAAGGCCAAACGCGAAGTCGAAAAGTATTTAGCCAAAAGTGGACTATCTTATACCATTCTCCGTCCGAGTGGTTTTGCTTCTAACTTGTTGACCTTGGCGAACACCTTTGAGCGCACGGGTCTATATTTCTTGATTGGTCGCCCGGAGAATCGAACATCGATAGTGAGTACGGACGATCTCAGTGAAATCGCCGTACGGGCTTGCACTCTTGTGGGTGCCCGCAATCATACCTTTGCTGTCGGTGGCCCAGAAGCCTTACGTCGCGATGAGATTCCAAAGATCTTTGAAAAAATCTTTCAAAAAAAGGGCCAGTTGCTCTCCATTCCTCTCGAAGTCTTCGATGGGATCAGAGGATTTTTGGGACTTGTGAATAGTGGTCTCAGCAAAGAGCTCAGCACCTTACGGGTTCTTGTTGCCAACGAGTACACCTGCGATCCCCAACCGATCGAACAAATTTTTGGAATCGAATTAGAATCCCTCCACCACTTTTTGCGTCGCAACCTGCAGCGCACGTGAGTAATAGTTTTGAGCGGATCTATGCAGTTGTGCGTTGTATTCCCACAGGGAAAGTGGCCACCTACGGTCAAATCGCGCGTCTTGCCGGTTTAGGGCGTGGAGCAAGAGTCGTCGGCTATGCACTTTTTCAGATTACTCCCGGTTCAGATGTCCCTTGGCAACGCGTAGTCAATGCCCAAGGAGAAATTTCCGAATCACCTCATCGTCAAGGCAACGATGACTACCAGCGCATTCTGCTCAAAAGTGAAGGCATTATCTTCGATGAAGCAGGGCGTATCGACCTCACGGAATATCGTTGGCAGCCAGACGTTGCCCAGTGCGCAAAATTTGCATCGCTAACATAGCTGCACCAAAACCATTATCGATATTGACGACTCCGATGCCCGAAGCGCAGCTTGTGAGCATTCCGAGGAGCGCCGCTATCCCCCCAAAGCCTGCCCCATAGCCAACGCTGGTTGGCACTGCGATAACAGGAACACTAGCAAGACCACCAACCACACTCGGCAGAGCACCTTCCATCCCGGCAACAACGATCAAGACATCGGCTTGTCTGACAACAGGCAGATTGTCCAATAAGCGATGCAGACCAGCCACTCCGACATCCCAGATTTTGAATGTCTCGAAGCCAGAAAGTTCCGCTGTGAATGCTGCTTCCTCTGCCACTGGCAGATCTGCTGTTCCCGCACAGAGAATACCGATGCGGCCTCTTTGCTTGAGAACAGGCAAATCGTGGTTGCTCAGGGCACAGATTCGCGATTGCCCAAGATAATCAACATTGGGGATCAGTGCTTGAATTGCTTGGAAAACTGCTGGTTCTACTCTGGTCGCCATCGCAACAGGTTGACGTTTACTAAGCCTTAGCAAAATCTCAGCGATCTGTTCGGGAGTCTTTCCTGGCCCCCAAACCACTTCTGGAAATCCTGTTCGTTCTTTACGCTGATAGTCTAACTTGGCAAATTCGAGGGACTCGTAGCTTTGTGGCTGCAGCTTTTCTTTAGCTGACGCAACGGAGAGCTTGCCTTGAGCGACTTGAGCTAGCAGATGTTCAAGCGTGTCTAGATTCATTAGTAAATAGTCCCCAAAGACCAAAAGACCCCAGAAGCATGAAAGCTCTGAAGTCTTCGGGATGTAAGAATAATTTCCTGGCATCGGGCTATCTTCCCAGGGGGCAACCCC
>JACMLN010000039.1 GCA_014379585.1 Gloeobacterales cyanobacterium ES-bin-313
CTGAAAACCTTCAATGTTGTTCCCTACCGTTGCCAAAAGTGTGAGGGTCGCTTCTACGGGGAGGGAGTGACGCAGAAGACCCGCGAGGTGAGTCGCCAACGGCTCCTAACATTGGTTGGGTTGGCTGGATTCATTGCCTTGATCGCCTTTTTCTTGTTGGTCGCCACCCACCGCTACGAACCACCCCGTCCGGCCTACGGCGCATTGCTACTTCACCGCCTCAGCACTCCAAGCCGTGGTTCTGCCCGCTTCTAATTCCGGGACTGCTGCTGTGCCTTCCATCTTGGAACCCTTCAAGGTGCCTGTGAATTGGCCAATTGCTTTGGTTGCATCAATCTTTTTAGCCATCTGCGGGATCTTGGCAACACCTGCGCGAAAATCTACGGTAAATTTCACTTGATTTTTGGCGTCGATACTTCCGCTGACTGGAAATCCGCCCATGGGGCCACGCCATGTTCCCGTAAAAGTATCTCCTGTTTGGATAATTTCGAGGGTAGGGGCACGATGAAATTCTGGAACAGAGACTTGCCAGGTACCGCTGAGATTCGCTGGTGTAGTTTGGGCAAGGGCAACAGAGGCAGAGAGAACCGTTGCAGCAACTGGAATTATGGGCCAAGAGCGTAAGAACATAGGATCATTCCGTAGGTTTCTTTATTTGTAGACGTTGACGATTCACTTTCGTTGAGGCTTTGACGCAATTTTGTCTGCGCTTAAGGATAAGGAACTCACACACGATGCCCTTCGTCAAGTTGAGAGTGTGGATAATCCATGGCTGCGGCACAAAAATGCCCAGCCTTTTCTTTAGGCGAGTACTGGATGGGGATGAATTGCTTCTAGCAGTTCCGAAAGCCCTTCGCGGTTGAGGCGATAACTGAGTGGGTGGGCAATTAAGCGCGCCGTACTGTCAAAGATTTTTTCAATTTCGACGAGACCATTGTCCTTGAGGGTGCGACCGGAAGAGACGAGATCGACGATGGCCTCGGACATTCCTAAAAGCGGAGCCAGTTCTACGGAGCCATAGAGCGGAATGATCTCCACAGGCATCACCCGTGCATCGAAGAATTGACGGGCGCAGCGCACAAACTTTGAGGCGACCCGGCAGTGGGGAGGCAGATCCTGAACACTGTTGTAGGCATCCTTTTTGACGGCTACGGACATCCGGCAGTAACCAAAACCTAAGTCGGCCAACTGCGCGACAGGCAAATTCTTTTCGTACAGCACGTCGTAACCAACAATACCCACTTGGGCTTGGCCGTAGGCAACGTACACTGGCACATCCTGGGCACGGACGAGGAGACCTGCGTAGCGGCCAGAACGTTCGACGATTTTGAGCAGGCGATTGTTGCTGTCGAGGAATTCTGAGAAGTCAATCCCCAAGGCTTGCAGGCGGGCAATCGTTTCTTTGAGCAGCGCGCCCTTGGGCAGAGCAATCGTAATCGTCATAAAGGCCAGTTCGAAGAGGGTGGGTCTTGGTTGGTTTCGTGGCGCTGAATCGGTTCAGGGAGGGGCTTGCCCAAAGAAAATCCCGGCAACATTTCAGGCAGTTGCAGACTTTCGAGCAGCTTGCGCACCTCTGGAACTTTGTGCCAGACCGAGCGCGACATCAGCAGTTTACGCTCTAACACTTCCGCTGCAAGATTCTGTTCGAGAAATTCTTCGAACTTTGCTTCGTAATCGGCAGAAACGAGGTGCAGATCCTGGGGTGGGTAGTTCTGGAGAATGCGAGCGACTTGGGCTGCAAGTTGTGGATAGAGCCAGGTATAGCCCGAATGAGCGACCAAATGGGCACGGTGGGGCTGCAAACCATTCTTGGAGACCCAAAGGTCGAGGCTGCCGATCGCCACTTGGCGGTGGGATTCGTAGACGTATTGGCGGACATGCAACACCTGCTGCACCGTCTCCATAGCCAAGTTGACAAAGCGTTGGGGAAACGTTTGATAAAAATCCGTAGGCTGGTAGCTATAAATTTGGCGGACTTCACCAGGGGTGGTTGCGTCATTGAGGTGACAGAGCAGCGCCGCATCGGCGTTGCTGACAGGCAAAAAGTTGGCAGATTGTACAACGTCAGTGCGGGCCAGTTCGGACAAAAGACCGGGTGATAGCCGCCAGTAGCAATGTTTTGCCAAAGGCTGAAAACCATTTTGGCGGTAGAGGGCGAGGGCACTGCGATTGTGAATATTGACTTCGACAATCCAGTTGCGACCTTGACGGTAGTATTCAAAAACGTGGCGCAGCAGGCGTGTGCCGATGCCTTGCCCTTGTAGTGCGGGCAAAACGGCGATGTCTTCAACTTTCCAGGTGCTCTGGCGGGCATTGCTAGGGCGGACTTGCACAAAACCGACCACTTGCCCTTCCATCTGAGCAACGTGCAGGTCGAAGCTGTGCTGGAGTGGATTTGGGAAGACACTGAGTAGCTTCAGTGGGCCATAGAGCCGATGAATCCCCTGGGTTGGCAGGCAGACGCCAAGCTCAGGAAAAACAGCCAACGACGATGACGCATCGTAGAGCTTGCGGACAGTTTCAAGATCGCGGTATTTGATTGGCCGAATCAGCATGGGAGTTTCCGGTCAACAAGGCTAACCCCATGGTAACGCGCTCTAGGACTCGTCTTCTTCAATTTCGAGTAGATAGACGTAGGCATCGACAAGTTCTGGGCGACGGTACTGCAATGCTTTGAGGATCTGCCAGTCTTGGAGGGCATCGAAGGCGCGTTCGTAGTCGTCATTTTCGAGGCGGCGGGCAAGTTCGGCCACCTGCTCAGGTGTCCAATCTTCGAGGGTTCTAGTCTTGCTGGTAGTCACCATGGCGACGCTCCAATGATCCACGATCCATAGTACCAACTTTTGGGGTTGCCTCCAAGTTCATCAGGACTTCATAGTGACTGGATCAGCAAAAAATCATCTTGAGGGAATACTGGGCTTCAGAAGGTGGATATACAAACCCATGGAAAAGCCAATAGATGAACAAGACCTGCTCAAGGAACTGGCTGGGCTAGTGTCCGAGAAGCCCTCCTCTGCAGGAATGTTGTACACCCAACAAGAGCAGACCCTTGAGTTGCTCCGCACCTTAACGAGCCAAGTCGCCGCCCTGCGCCAGAGCCAAGCCCAAGGCTTAAGGACTTGCCAAGAACGGCTAGTTCGCTTGGAGCAGCAGATCAAGACCCAGAAGGAAGGAGAAAACAGACAGCACGAGCAGTTGCACTCCCAGATCGAGTTGTTGCGGGCGAGTACGGAACAGTTCGTGCAGTTGAGCAGCCGGATTGACCGTCAACAACTCGAAGGCGAACAGCACACGCAACAGCTGCTCATCGAGATGAAGGCGCTGCGTGGCAAGCAACAACGTTCCATCAATACAGCAACTTTTCCGGTTGTCCAGCGCTGGAGTCTCGCCATTGCGAGTCTCGCTTTGGTTGTTTCTTTGCTGCCTTGGGCTTCGACCCTAACGCGCAGTGCTTTTGAGACCAAGCATGGTACATCCATGCGCAAGCAAAGTCAGCCCGCCCATCGTCCACCCGTCGGAGTCGGAACCCGCTCTAAAACATCGACATAAAGATTTTCGAGTGCCTTGATATTGAAGTGCAAGGTGTAGCGACTTTGCACGCGCTCCCTGGCTTTGCGGCCCAAGATCGCGGTAAATTCTCGCTGCTCGGCCAAGATCGGGAAAAGTGTGCGCAGCTCTGAACGCACCCGCATTGGGTTGAGCAAAATGCCAGCGCCATTCTCGATCACTTCGCCATCGGCACCGACATCGGTGGCCACACAAGCCGTGCCGCAGGCCATCGCTTCTAGCAAAGACAAAGACAGACCCTCCACCAAAGACGGCAGGATAAAGGCATCCGCGCCCCGGAGGATGTCAATACGGCGTTGTTCCGAGGCAACATAACCTAACCAACGCACCCCTTCATCCGAACCGTAGTAGGTTTGGAGATTATTTTTGAGGGGGCCGTCACCAACGATCACAAGTCGTGCTCCCGTTGCACCCATGTAAGCTTGCTTCCAGGCTTTGAGCATCTGCTCAACATTCTTTTCGATGGTTAAGCGTCCCATATAGACAAACAGGCTACGGGTACGCAGTTCTTCTTTGATGGCCGAAGCGCCAGGACTGTAGCGGTCTGTATCGACTCCGTTTGGAATCACGACCAAACGCCCTGCCGGAACCCCTAGACGGGCTAGCAGCGCTTTTTGCAACTGCGAAAAGATCACAACGCGGGTGTAATTGGCCAAAGCCGAGGCGTACCACTGGTACATCAAGTACTGGGTATTGGCGGCAAAGTTGTGGCGGCGGCGGTCAAAAGCGGGATGAAAAGTTGCCACTAAAGGCACCCCCAACTCCGCACAGATTTCTGGTAGGGCAAAATCTAGGGTGGAGAGGGTCAAACTGGCATGTACTACATCAGGCTTGAGTTCCCGTAGCGAGTCGAGAAGGACTTTGCGGGCTTTTAAGGACGGAATCGTATAAACCTGTGACTTATACAGGCATGGCAGCGTGACATCGTCAGGATCGAAGCGTTCAGGCAGGTCATCTTCTTGGGTGAAGTGCAAAAAACTGACACGATGGCCAAGTTCGAGCAGACCATTGGTGACTTCGCGGCTGTAGGTGACGTTGCCGCAAAAGGGCGTTTTTTTACCGAGCCAGGCAATGTGCATCGTGCTACCTCAGCCTTGGGGTGGAGGGACGCAGCAAGAATCCCGCGAGAATCACGATAGCACCCAAACAAAGGATGACTGGACGGAGGCCAAAACTCGCCGTTGCACCGCCCACCAAAACCAGCGGCAAACTCACAGCGATATTGACCAAATTATTTTGGAGGCCAAACACTTTGCCCCGCATCTGTTCAGGGGTCTCTTCTTGAATGACAGTCTGCATCGGCACACCGATCGAAGCGCCACCAATGCCTAAGATGGCGGTCAAGATCAAAGCCAGCCAAAGATTGCTGACCCAGGCAAGGCAGATCAAAACGCCACCCATAGCCAGGGATCCACCGAATGCCAAAGTAGATCGGGAGAAACGTTCCCCATATTGCCCAATAAAGCCAGCACCAAGGGCGAGGCCGACGCTGGCTGAGGCCATCAAGTAACCAAATTGCTGCTCGCGAAGGCCAATCGCTTGGGCGAGTCCGATAGCCAAGATCGTCAAAGCCGCGATGATGCTATAGAGCACGATCAGTTGGATCAGTGCTCGACCAACTTGGGTGTTGCCCCGCAGATAATCAAACCCTTCGCGAATATCTTTAATCAGGCTTATTTCCCGGTGTGTCGAAGCTTTTATGTCCTCGTTGGTGGCCACAAGGGCGCACAGCAGCGCTGCGATCAAGTAAGCACCACCGACGATCCAATATCCGTTGACAGCACCACCAACCAGTCCGAGGAGCGGATCGCCTAGGGCAAATCCAAGTACCTGGGCACCCATCATCGTCGCCGTAAATAGGGAATTCGCGGACAGCAAACCCCGCTTATCGACGATCAGTGGAATCGTCGAAGTCTCAGCGGGGGCAAAAAACTGGGTGAGGGTCGAAGTGACAAAGGTGAGGGCAAGCAGGACTAAGTACTCGCGGGGCAAAAAAGGAAGGCAGCAAACAAACAGTCCCCGTAGCAGATTGGAGAGCACCAAGACTGTCTTTTTGGGCCAGCGATCGACGAAGACCCCAGCGGCTGAACCAAATAAGATCGCCGGAATCGAAGAGGCGATCATGATGCCTGAACCGAGGGAAACACTCTGTTCACCCTGAATTGCTTCTTTGAAGTAGACCGCGATCAAGGCGATCATCCACACCAAGTAGATCTTGTCGGCGAGCTGTGAAAAGATCTGCCCACTCCACAAAAACAAAAAATTGCGGTTGCGGAGGATTTGGCCGAAACCGAAGCGAGCGTTTGTTTGGGCGATGGGGGTTTGGGTGCTGGGTGTCATAGGCCGATTAAGAACTGATTATAGATGGGGAACACCCATTGCGGCACTAGGTGTCTCGAAACAGAGATCCAGAAGATCGGCGGAGTGTATGGTTCGATCAAAGTGAAACTCCAAGTAGCGACGCAGAAGACGTTCGATTCCCATCCACAGGACACTCCATTCAAGGCTAACAGTTGGCAGATCCTCAGCGGCAAGCAGCTGTAAAGCACCGACTTGTTGGAGATCTAATCGGCGCAGGGACATGTCCTGAACCGCAGAGCACTCAAGGGCAACAAGACCACCCCCTTCGATACTGAAACTTGCGGCTTCGGCACTGATTGGGCGATGACTCACTGTACAAGAATACACTTCAGGTGCAACACCACTGATCGTCAGTAACTGATAGATCCCATGGACAAGGCGCGCTGGCAGCTGCTCCACGGTCGCTTCTGCTAGGCGTTCTAGGTGTAAAAGCAACAGGTCAAACAGGATTTCTTGGGGTTGTCCTTCCGTAGCCTCAAGCAAGACAGCCTCCGCGAGGTACTGAGCGGCGGCAAGACGGCTAAGTTCGGCGGACAGCCCCCTAAAGCTGCGCAGACAGTCCGCCTGAAAAATCTGGTCTAAGTTGCGGCCTTTGTACAACTGCAGGTCGTTGACAACAAGCAGTTCGATACGACCACCGATGCGTGCTGTTGCTTTGCGGGCACCTTTGGCGATTGCCCGCACCAACCCGTACTCCCGCGTCAGAATGGTCATCAGCCAATCTGCCTCACCCATAGCCATCCGCCGCAAATTGATTCCGGTTGCCCGATAGGTTTTACCAGCCAATTGGATTCCTACACTTTTCTCTTTATGGTACCGTCACACCCGGAAGATGCTGGCTATTGCTCTTTTGCAACGTCCTAAGGTACAATCACAGCTTGTGCTTTCGACTGTCAGTTATGTCCCGCCACAAAAAAAGTAACCGCGCCAAAGAAATTGATCGCCGCCGTCAGCGTCAAGCAAAGCTAGCCAGACTGCGCGTGCGCTACGCAAGTGCTAAGAACGAAGCAGAGCGTAAAGAGGTTTTTGCCCTCGTCACACGCCGTGTACCTTGGCTGACACCTGAAGAGTTTGTGACGCCTTCAACGGCAGGGAACTAGCAAAGGGCACCTCGTTGGGCCGCCCCAGCAGGAAGCCCTGGGCGTAGTCCACACCTATTGTTTTGCAAAACTCCAGTTCTGCTTGCCGTTCGATGCCTTCAGCAATGACTTGAATTCCTTGGATGTGGGCTAGATCGGTCAATGTTTTGACAAGCAGCTGACGGCCAGGGTCTGTATCGACGTTGTCAATCAGGGAACGATCAATCTTTGCAAACCCTGGCTTGAGATCGATCAGCCCTGAAAGAGGTACCGAAGAAGCGCCAAGGTCATCAAGGGCTAAAACGAAGCCAGCTTTTTGATAGCGCCTAAGGATCGCCTGCAACTGTTCGACGGACTGCTGGTGTGCGGTAGTCACTTCCAGGACGTACTGATCAAGGGGGCGACCAACCAATTCAATCGCATTGAGCAACTTTGAGATGTGTTCGTCAGTTTTTTCCAAGGTTGTTGGGATTAAGTTGAGAAAAACCAAGCCTTTTGGTTGCAATTGACTGATGCTGTCAAGATGGACGACCCGAGCCAGTTCATCAAATTCATGGATCTTTTTCGAATTCTCGATATAGGCAAAGATCCGTCCGGCACCGACTTCAGAACCATCTATAGCCCGACCACGCAGTAGGGCTTCATGCCCCATGCAGGAGCCATCACGCAGATCAAAAATCGGCTGGAACACTGGGTACAAACTGGGACGATCCGGCGCTTCGAGGAGTTGGCGCACATCATGTTCGAACAGGAATTGCTCGATGGACGTGGACTGAAGCGCACTGGCTACTGGACTGTCCAACTCGCGGCGCGATTTTGCACCACGAATGCGAATGTGTTTAAGCCGTTCTGGACGGATATGACGAGCGAGCAGGTGATAGATCTCTTCGATGTCCTGAAATTCGCAAACTTCATTGCTCCTCAAGGTGACTTCATCGATCACTTTTAAGGCGCAGTACACCTGCAAAGCATCCGCCAATTCAGAGATCTGGCCTTCAGGATCAAATAAGTAGAAGCCCCAAAAGCCGTTCGGTGGTGCCTCTGTCATCCGCCCTGGCAACATGGAGCGATGTTCGGCGATCACAGCCTGATTGCGTCCACCGCGCTTGGCAAGATAGAGGGCATCGTCAGCGCGGGCCAAAAGACCTGCAACTTTTTCATCTGGCATTGCCATAGCGATGCCGATGCTGATCGTCAGGGGTAACTCCCCTTTGGTTGTTTCAATGGGTTTGGCCTGCATCGCGACACACAGACGTTCACCCACTTGACCTGCTTTTTCGAGGTCGCTGTTGTAGAGAACAATGACAAACTCTTCGCCACCGTAGCGAAAAAGCTGATCCTGGTAGCGCAAGCTCTCGTAGAGGCGGTTCACGCAGCCGACCAAGACTTCATCTCCGATCAAATGGCCATGGTTATCGTTGACCCGCTTGAAGTGATCGCAGTCCACCACCAAAATACTCAGGGGCATTCCTGCTTGGGCAACGAGGTGTTGTAAGCGGGAGTCAAGCGCTCGGCGATTGCCCACCCCTGTCAGTGGATCGGTGGTGACCAAACTCGCCAATTGCGCGTTGACAGCATGGAGGGTGCAACGATCATGAAACTGGCGCAACCCTGCTTTCACCCGCACCCGCAAGTCAGCGCCTTGAATTGGCTTGGTTAAATATTCATCTGCTCCAGTCTCTAATCCTTCTTGGAGAGAAGTCGTATCGTCACGTGCTGTCAAGAGCATGACGTAGCTGTAACGACTCGGAGCAAACTGTCGCAAAGCACGACAAAGTTCTACACCCGTCATCCCTGGCATATTCCAATCTGAAATGACCAAGTCTGGGGGCTGCTGCTTCACCAATTCCCAGGCACTTAACCCATCTACCGCTTCTGAAATTTTGTAATTGTCTCCGCTCAGACATTTGCGCAGGATTTTACGCTGAACTGGATCGTCGTCAACAAGCAAGATATGGGCTGTCATAAAAGCGGAGCCAATTTTCTCCCAGTGTTCCCTGTCGAGAAGAAAGGTCAGGCATCGCCATACAATCTTTATGAAGGCAATGAATATCGACGGGAGAGCGCTCATGGCAGAAAAGCCAATTCCAGTTGTGGTGATCGGCTGTGCGGGCAAGATGGGCCGCGAAGTTGTCAGAGCGGTTTGCGCGGCACCAGACATGGTGCTCTTCGGTGCTGTGGATCGTAGCCACCTCGACGAAGATGCTGGTGAGCTGGCTGGCATTGGCAATATCGATGTTCCGATCACCGACAACCTCGAAGTCACCTGCGCCATGGTTGCCCAGGAACGTCAGCCAGGGGTCGTCGTCGATTTTACGCACCCCACAGGTGTCTACGACCGCATCCGCGCTGCCATCGCCTACGGTTTGCGGCCTGTGGTCGGGACAACAGGGCTAACCCCCTCCCAAATTGATGAACTCGCCGATTTTGCCGATAAAGCGAGTACAGGCTGTATTCTCGCTCCGAACTTTGCGATCGGCATGGTGCTCTTGCAACAGGCTTGTCTGCGGGCGGCTGAGTACTTCGACCATGTCGAGATCATCGAACTCCACCATGACCAAAAAGCCGATGCACCGAGCGGCACGGCCTTACAAACAGCCCAGATGCTTGGGGCGATGGGAAAGACTTTTAATCCGCCAAGCGTCAAGTCTACGGAGATGCTGAGTGGCGCGCGCGGGGGCGAACTCGAAAGTGGCATCCGGATCCATTCCCTACGGATGCCCGGTCTTGAAGCCCATCAAGAAGTGATCTTCGGTGGTCTTGGACAAATCTATACGCTTCGGCACGACACCACGGATCGGGCTGCCTACATGCCGGGAGTACTGCTGGCGATCCGCAAAGTTCTTGGTCTCAAGAGCCTCATCTATGGACTCGAAAAAATCCTCTAAATGACCGATACCTAAAAAATGATCAATTCCGTATAAGTACTAGGATCCGCACAGAGAGCAGTCTGTAAACTTAATACATTCGACTAAGTTCAGATACGGGGGATTGGAGTTATGCGTTCTGAAAAGATTTTGCTTTTCGAGAACCACACTTTCTATAGCAATCGGATACGCACTGGCCTTTTCTCCCAGGGGTACCAGGTTCTTTGCCATGGCGATCTCGACCGCCTCGATGAAATTATCCAATCCGAAATTCCGTATCTGGTGATCATCGGTATTCAGTTGGAAGGTACGGATCCCTACCTACCCACCCGCTACTGCCAAGCCTGCTATCCTTGGATGCCAGTTGTCTATCTTGCAGACCGTAGCAGTCCCGTCGAACCTCTTGAGCGCGTGCAGATCCTTCAGCAAGGATGTACAGATGTTTTGCTCAAGCGCGTCGATCGCCTTGAAATTTTACTGCAGCGCGTCCACGATCTCCTTCGTCCAGGTACATTGGTGGATCGCCGCGCATTACTGCGCGCCTACGCCGAAGAAATGCCTGCCGCGCTCTAGGGCGGGCTGCCTGAAAAAAGGGCGCAGTATGCTGCGCCCCTACGTTCTCTTTTGGTTTAATCGCTCATTCTCAACACGGAAAGGTCTTACTTGTTAGGCTGTGGAGTCATGCGCAAGTAAGGCTTGACCACGGTATATCCCTTCGGGAACTTTTCTTTGAGTACTTCGGGATCTTGAAGGGTTGGCACGATCACTACGTCTTCGCCATCCTGCCAATTGGCGGGAGTCGCCACAGAATAGTACTCAGTAAGTTGGAGTGAATCGATCACCCGCAGCAGTTCGTCGAAGTTGCGGCCTGTGCTGGCTGGGTAGGTCAGAGAAAGGCGCAGTTTTTTGTTAGGGTCGATCACAAATACCGAACGCACTGTCAGGGTGTTGTTGGCGTTGGGATGGATCATGTCGTAGAGATCCGAGACTTTGCGATCATCATCGGCAAGAATTGGGAAATTCAAAGCACTGCCTTGGGTTTCCTCGATATCCCCTGCCCATCCCTTGTGGGACTCGACATCATCGACGCTCAAAGCAATTACTTTGACATTGCGCTTCACAAATTCTGGTTTAAGACGGGCAACTGCGCCCAACTCGGTTGTGCAGACGGGAGTAAAGTCTTTAGGATGCGAAAACAAAACCACCCAGCTATCCCCTGCCCACGCATGGAAGTGGATATCGCCTTCTGTGGATGCCTGGGTGAAATCAGGGACAATGTCCCCTAATCGAAGGGTCATAGCAATTCATTCCTGTTAATAAAACGTCCTATACTGTAGCATAAATCACTCAAGCGAATCATCGGCTTTCCTGGCGGAATAATGTTGTTTAGTTTTGGTTGAGTTTTTCGAAGAGTTGTTCACGTCGATGGAGTGCAGTGGTGGCACCGACCGCACTGATCGCTACAGCTCCCCAGGCGTTTCCCCAACGGACTGCCTCGATCACGGATTTTCCAAATTGCAGTGCAGCAATATAGCCTGCGCAGAAAGCATCGCCAGCTCCCGTGGTATCGATCACTTTTTGCGCGAAGGCGGGAATCTGGGTGTGTTGATTGCCTTGAGCCAAAAAAGTGCCTTGATCGCCGAGTTTGATGGCAATGGTCTGAGCACCGTGGTTTCGAAGCCAATCACAAATTTGCCTTGGCTCCTGAGTGCCTGTAATCATGCGGGCTTCGGACAAACTCGGCAGGAAGTGATCGACCCAAGGCAACGCGGGCAGAATGGATGACCAGATCCCTTCACTGCTCCACACTGTATCGACAGAAGTGATCACCCCAAAAGATTTTGCAGACTTGAGCACAGCGGCCAAGTCTTCTGCCAGCAGACTGCGCAGGGAGTAGCATCCACCGATGTGCAGGTGGGCGATATTTGGCCAATGGACGCGCTCTCCATCTTGCTTGTTGATCGCATTGCCGCCGCCAGTTGTGCGCAAGAAAGATCGATCCCCCCCAGGTGATAGCAAGACGACCGTTGTTTTGGTTGAAACGGTCTGTGTTTGTTCCCAATATTGCAATTCAACC
>JACMLN010000040.1 GCA_014379585.1 Gloeobacterales cyanobacterium ES-bin-313
TGCCCTCAGGCTCTTTTTGCCAGGGCAGTGGACAGGCAGAAGCCCTCGACAACGAACGGCCTATGCAGACTGTCCACCTTCCCAGTTTTTGGATCGATCAACACCCAGTGAGCCAAAGCCAGTACGCGATTTTTTTGGAGGCGGGTGGCTACCACGATCCTCAGTGGTGGAGCGAAACAGGCTGGGAGTGGCTGAAATTTCAGACCATTACCCGTCCCAATACTTGGGGGGGATGCGCAGATCTGCCAGTCTGCGGGATCAGTTGGTATGAAGCGGATGCCTACAGCCGCTTTGTGGGCAAACGTTTACCGACTGAGCCAGAATGGGAAAAGGCGGCAAAACTGGGACTCCTGGCTGGCCAGGGTCAGGTGTGGGAGTGGACCCAGACTTGGTTTCACCCTTACCCAGGATTTGAGCTTTACCCGTACCATGGCTACTCGGCGGCCTACTTTGACGATGCCCATCGCGTCCTCAAAGGTGGCAGTCGAGCCACCCAACTGGCTTTGAAGCGACCCAGTTTTCGTAATTGGTTCCCTCCAGAAAGTCGGGTGCCGTTTACGGGATTGCGCTGCGCTAGTGATGTTGCAATGGGAAATAACTGATGACACTGTTTATTGAACGCCTCCTGATGGCAGCGGCAGATCAAGAAGAGGGATTCGACGTGGTACAAGGACTAACTCGAACCGATAAAACCCTTTCACCTCGCTATTTTTACGACGATGCGGGATCCACGCTGTTTGAGGCGATCTGCGAGTTGCCAGAGTACTATCCGACCCGCACGGAGGCAGCCATTCTGGCCGCCTGTGCGCCCCAAGTTGCCGCTTTGACTGGGGAATGTGAATTGGTGGAACTCGGCAGTGGCAGTGCGACCAAAACCCGCATTCTCCTAAACGCTCACCGTCAAGCCCAACATAGATTGCGCTATTTGCCCATCGACATCAGCGCTGGCATCCTCGAAGAGAGTGCCGAAGCATTGCTTGTCGATTATCCCGGCCTCGATGTCTACGGCCTCGTCGGTACGTTTGAAGCGGGTCTAGCTCACTTGCCTGCGCAAATCTTGAAAAGCCGGATGCTCCTATTTTTGGGTAGCACCCTTGGCAACTTAGATCCGCTTGCTTGTCAACAGTTTTTTGACCAGGTGGCCGATTCTTTAGCGCCCGGTGGGTACTTTCTTTTGGGTGTAGACCTCCACAAACCGACTGCGATTCTGGAAGCAGCCTACGACGATAGCCAGGGGATCACTGCGGCGTTTAATCGCAATATGCTTCTGCATCTCAACCGCCGCTACAAAGGCAACTTCGATCCAGCCGCTTTTGACCATCTCGCCCTCTACAACACAGAGAAGCAACAGATCGAAATGCATCTCGTCAGCCGGATTGCCCAATGGGTGACGCTGGAAAAACTCGCTCTTTCTGTAGAATTTGCTCCAGGAGAGCGCCTTCATACAGAAATCTCCCGCAAGTTCGGAGTTTCTACTCTCAAAGCGAATCTCGAAGCCCATGGACTTCCCTGTGTACAACTCTGGACGGATCCCCAGTCTTGGTTCTGTGTGATGCTCTGTCGGCGGGCTTGATATCATAGTGATTTGCTTGGAGACCGATGCTATCCAGAAAATTTTGGCTTTGTCTGGGGATATTCTGGCTCGTCTTCGGTGGTGCTGTTCAAGCTGCGACCTGTCCGAAAAGCTTTGATCCGCGCCGAGACTATTTTCCGGCCAAAGTAGCACCGCAGTATGCCAGTGCGTTTAGCGTCGTCTACCACAAAAACTATAAACTCGTCACGGTGCGCAATCCCTGGAGAGGAGCAAGTAAAGCATTTCAATATGTACTCGTGCAGTGTGGAACCCCAGATCCCCTAGGTTTTAAATCAGAGCAAATCATTCACGTTCCTGTCCCTTCCATCGCTGCGCTTTCGACTACCCATGTCGCCATGTTGGAGAAGTTGGGACTGCTCGATTTCTTAATTGCCACCAATCAGCCCAGTTTGATCTACAGTCCCCAAGTCCAAAGACGGCTTCAGTCCGGCAAGACCAAAAGTGTCGGTCAAGAAAACGCGATCAATGTCGAGGCGCTAATCGACATTCAGCCTGCTTTGGTGACTACTTTTGCCCTTGGTCCCGATGCAGACGACTATCCAAGACTGGCAAAATCGGGTCTCAAGCTGGTTCTCAACGCCGATTACATGGAAACCTCTCCCCTCGGTCGCAGCGAATGGCTTAAATTTATGGCGCTCTTTTTCAATCAGGAAGCCCAAGCGAATCAAATTTTTGCAGGCATTGTTCAGCGCTACGAATCGAGTTCAAAGTTGGCACAGCGCGCTAAAACCCACCCGACTGTCTTCACGGGTTTTTCGATCAAAGGAACCTGGTACATTCCTGGTGGCAAGAGTTACGTGGCGCAGTTTCTCAAAGACGCTGGAGCGGAGTATCTTTGGGCAGACAATCTGGAAACGGGCAGTATTCCGCTTGGTTTTGAAGCGATCTACGAGCGGGCAGCCAGCGCTAAATTCTGGCTTCCAGGCAATCTCAACTGGCGCGCTTTACGGGATCTGCAAGTCGAAGATACCCGCAACGGCCAATTTCAAGCCTTTAAAATAGGGCAGGTTTACAACAATAATTTGCGCTTGAATGCGGCTGGCAGTGACGATTATTGGGAAAGCGGATTGGTGAATCCCGATCTGGTTTTGGCCGATTTGATCCGGATCTTTCACCCAGAAGTATTGCCTAAGCATTCCCTGTTTTATTACCGCAAGTTATGAAGAACCAAAGGGCAATTCTTTGGCTCATGGCCTTTGCACTGAGTTTGGGGCTACTGTTCTTTCTAGAATTGGCCAACGGTTCAGTCCGCATCCCTTTCGCAGATGTAGCAACGATTCTGACTGGGGGGCAGGCTCAGAAGGCAACTTGGACGACGATTGTCCTTCAATTTCGTCTGCCACGGGCAATCACCGCCCTCTTCGCGGGTGCAGCTTTGGCGGTTAGTGGCCTGAGTCTTCAAGCGCTCTTTCGAAATCCTCTGGCTGGGCCTTACGTGCTTGGGATCAGTAGTGGCGCGAGTTTAGGGGTTGCCCTGGTTGTCCTTAGTGCTGGGACTGGGCAGTGGCTCAACTTAGCTGGCTCGTTGAGTTCCGTCGTAGCCGCCAGTTTTGGTGCAGCTTTCACCCTCGGCTTTGTCCTCCTTGGTTCTCGCCGGGTGCAGGGCATGGCCACTCTGCTGCTCTTTGGTTTGATGATTGGCTACGTCACTGGTGCCCTGGTCAATTTGTTGGTCTACTTCAGTGCTCCAGAACAGGTGCAAGCCTACGTTCTTTGGACGATCGGCAGTTTTGCTGGGGTCAGCATGGAACAATTGCAAGTACTCGTCCCTGCTCTCTCAGTCGGTTTAGTTGCTTCGTTATTTCTCGCGAAGCCGCTGAATTTATTGCTGCTTGGCGAGGAACAGGCGCGCACGCTGGGGCTTCGCATCCGTGCCACCCGCTTCGGGATTATCGTTTCCACCGCCTTGCTTGCGGGGGGTGTCACAGCTTTTTGTGGGCCAGTGGCGTTTTTGGATCTCGCCGTTCCTCACCTCTGTCGGGGATTACTGCGCACAGCAGATCATCGCTGGCTGATGCCTGCTGCAGCCCTTTTGGGAGCAACCCTCGCCCTTTTTGCGGATCTGCTTGCCCAACTTCCAGGCAGTTTGATCTTGCCCCTGAACACAGTGACTGCCCTGATTGGAGCACCAGTCGTCGTCTTTGTGATTTTCCGCAATCAGCGCACCTGAGACCGCTCACAAATAAATGGTCTCGGTAGTAGCGGAGTTGCCCTGGCACCCACGCATTCCGTTTCGTCTTTAAATTGAGCGATTTAATCATCAGGTTGTGTAGGGGCGCAGCATGCTGCGCCCACCATCAGGTCATTGGAATACCCACCAAACCACGCATTATTTTGGTGAGTGAGAGAAATATGGCGAACGGCACCAATGGGAAGGGGCGAGCCCCTCCCTCTGGACTCCCACCCCGTGGGGGACAGAAGCCTGTCCCCCACACCCCCTTGGCAACTTTAGTGGCTCGATACTTGGTGTTGCTGGGTTGCGCAGATTTCGTCTCACGTTGCGGGTGGGTGCGCAACCACCCAAATCTGTGGACTGGTGGAACGGTAGGTATGACGCTGCGCGTCCCAGGCTCATGGCGCTACGCGTGGTGATGCGGATTTGGAGACGGATTGGGAGAGGTTTGGGTTAGCGATGGGAAGCACATTGGGTTTTTCGCAGATTTTCAGTGTGGCATTGTGGACTTTCGTGTTCGGTTTGGAGCAAAAGCGACTCTCTGGACTTGCGTTTTATAGGTGCCATCTTCCGCGAGATGAATCATGCGAAATCCAGGGAGGTTTTCATCGTCGAGATCGGCGACTTGGATGCACGTCGATGGGGTGCCGTGATAATCGACAGTGCCGAGGCGTTGAAGAAATTTGGCATGAATATGACCGAAGATCACCAATTTCACTTGACGGAATCGGGCGATCAAGGTTTGAAAACGTTCAGATTCTTGCAGCTGCATCATATCCATCCAATCGATCCCGATTTGCAGGGGGTGATGGTGCAAAGCAATCAGGGTAGGCTGATCCCCATAGTTTTCTAACTGGTTTTCTAGCCATTGCCAACTGGCTTCCGAGAGTGCGCCTTGGCCGATCTGACTTTCTACCAAGACAGAATCGAGAAGTAGTAATCGCCAACTCCCCAATCGAAATGTTTTTTCACTACAAAAGTTTTCCCCAGTCAACATATTGGCCATTTTCGAGCCATCATCGTGATTGCCTGGAATCCAGTAGATCGGGAGGTTAAGGGGTTCGAGCAGTTCAACGAGATGCCGATAAGCTTTTCCCTCGCCTTGATCCGCGAGATCGCCTGTGAGGAGGACAAGATCGGGCTGTGCTTCAGCAACAGCTTGGACAACTGCTTGCAAAGATTCCCAGGTTGGCCAGCCACGCATCAGGGTATTCTTATCGGCGAAAAGATGGGTGTCGGTGATCTGTGCCAGGGTGATCATGGTGTTGCGAAGTAAAGTTCCGTTGTGACATTATCTCAAACTCTCATGTTCATTTGAGTAAAACCTGTCATTCTTAAGGGAAGATGGCTTCTTACAAATTGGCGACATTGGCTTCGCAAAGACACGAAGCATGGGTGTGGTGGGATCAAACCTGCCGCAATTTCTGTGGAAAGATCGTCGATCTCGATAACCCTGAAAGTGATCCAATTTTTCAAGTCGGGTTGGAAACACCGATTTTGACGGTGCAAGCCCTCGCTGAAGCCCTGAGCGATTATGCAAGTATTTCGATCGAACAAAAAATGCAGTTGCTCCAGGACAAGGCAGATACTCCTTTGACTTTTACTGAAAGCCTTCGAAATCGTTTGCAGTGGATCCCCAGAGGTGCAAGTTTGTTGTGGCGATGGCTACGGCCTTGAATCACTGATTTCTGGTTAGGCACCGAAATTTAATCCCAACTGCTCGACAGGTGGTTTTTGATCCCGTGGAAATGGCTGTTCGGTCAAGCTCAGTTTGCGGATCATGAGGGTCGCACTTCCTGGCGAGAAGCCCTGAAGGTGGTTGTCGAAAAGGGCATAGATTCGCTTTCCAGCGGCGCTCAGTGCTTGAATTTTCTTTGCCCAGGTATCGAAAATGAACTCTTTGTCTATTTGCAGATGGGTGAAATGCTCGATGCCACCTTCTTTGGGACCCATAAAGCGTAGATAGAGCCAATCTGTGGGGAGTTGGTTGAGCCAAGGCAGTGCGATTTCGGTCTCGATCCAGGGTGTATCGCCGAGGGTGAGGGCAATCTTATGGGTGTTTAGCAGAATCATCGTGCGCTCTGTTAGCCACTCTGGGTCGCGAAACTCGATAGCAAAAGGTAAATCTTCGGGAAGATGAGCCGCAAAACGTTCTAAGACTGCAAACTCTGAGATTCCAAAAGAAGGGGGCAACTGAATCAAGATTGCGGCGAGTTTTTGATCGAGGGTACGGGCTACGTCGCAAAATTCAGCCAGGGTGCGCCGTCCTCTTTGTAAGCGGGCTTCGTGGGTGAGGGCGCGGGGGAGTTTCAGGGTGAACCGGAAATCTTCAGGGGTCTGCTCTGCCCAGCCTTTGACAACTTTCGCTGCAGGCGTTGCATAAAACGTCGAATCGACTTCGACAAGGCCAAAAGTACGGCTGTAGTAGTGCAACTCCTTAGCCGCTGCAATTTTGGTATAGAAAGGTGCTGCTAGGGCTTCCTGAACAGGGGCGACGATGCGCCAATCAGGATAGCGCCAACCTTGACAACCAACATAAATATTCAAGACCCATTCCTTTTTGCCACCCAAAGGCTGGCTATGTAACGACTTCAGGCTTTTATCGTATCAATGATGAAAACAAGTACCTCTCCCGATCCGTCTCCAATTCCGCATCACCACGCGGGGAAATTCAAAATTCAAA
>JACMLN010000004.1 GCA_014379585.1 Gloeobacterales cyanobacterium ES-bin-313
GTGAAATTTGCTGTAGTTTCAACATTGAGTGTAGGGCTATCGCTCTTCTTGAGTCATACACTTCGTAGGCTGGGTGGATCGGTTGTGCGCAATGTTGTGGGTTAAGAAGGAATTGCGACAAATATTGCTGCACTCGAAAAGCGTTCAGAAATTTGGAGAACACTTGGCGTTAAGTTAAGTGAGCCCGATAGATCACCAACACAAAAGGGAATCACCTGTCCAAGTCTGAAAACTGATCCAGGCTGGAGATGGGCTTTTTCTGGATTCTGATTGCACCCGACCAAGCCAGCACATGTTATAACAAGTTGTTAAGTTAAGGCTTCGACTTGCCTTTGCCGCATGCAATCCAGGGGGTTATACAGTGTTGTCTCGCGATGCTCATTCCGCTGAAGAGCCTAGTTTCTCGCCGTCTGAGCGCACTGTACCACGGCAAGTTTTAACGGCAGAGGCACTGACCCAATTAAACCAACGCTCTAATCTCAGCGGCTTTCTGCAACTTAGTGGGCATCTGACAATTCTGGGGATCAGTGGTTGCCTGTGGGCTATGAACTTGGGGGCAATCAACGCCGGAAGTGGGTGGATAGCCCTGCCTTCATTGATGATCTATGGCTTCAGTCTCGCAGCCATGTTTGCTCCGCTCCACGAGTGTGTTCATCGCACTGCCTTTTCTAGTAATCGCTGGAACGATCTAGTGGCCTGGTTTGCTGGGTTGTTGTCGTTTTATAACAGTACGTTTTATCGCCGCTATCACAAGTGGCATCATCGCTATACACAAATTCCCGGCAAAGACCCTGAACTCAGTGACCCCAAGCCTGAAAACTGGCAGGAGTATCTGTTTGAGTTGACGGGGGTTTCCTGGTGGATGGGCAAACTGCGCGGTCATTTGCGTATGGCCTTCGGCAAAGTCCAGGGATATCCTTTCTTACCAGAGACTGCCTACGCAGAAGTGATTCGTTCTATCCGTGTACAACTCTTTGTCTACGCTGCAGCGGTTGTTCTGTCTATTGCCCTTGGGCATCCCTGGGCTATCCTGCTCTATTGGATATTACCCATGGCCATTGGGCAGCCCATTTTACGGTTCATCCTCTTGGCAGAACACATGGGTTGCCCGCAAGACGATAATCCACTCACCAATACCCGCACAACCCTAACCCTCCTACCCTTGCGCTTCTTGATGTGGAATATGCCTTTTCATGGGGAACACCATTTGTATCCCTCGATTCCATTTCATGCCTTACCCAGTGCCCACGAACACTTACGCACCCACATCGCTCAGGTTATACCGGGCTATATTGCTGTGCATCGAGGGTTGGTCACAACATGGGGCAAATTGAAAACGTAATTGGCAGTTCTGGCGCTTTCAGGCTTACCGATTTTAAATTACAGTGCGGCGTGGTACTTCCAGAAGCCAAGCTGGAATACAAAACCTATGGAGAATTAGCAAGAGATAAAAGCAATGTTATCCTCTACCCCACCTCCTATGGAGCACAGCATGGCGACATCGATTGGCTCATTCATCCTGATCGCATCCTTGATCCCAGCCGTTGGTTTGTCCTTGTTGTCAATATGTTTGGTAATGGGTTGTCTAGTTCGCCGAGCAATTGCGAGGCTTGTGGCTCAATGGAGCAGGGGTTTTGGTTCACTCATTTAGACAACGTCACTGCCCAAGAAGTCTTGCTACGAGAGGTGTTTGGGATTTCGAAACTAGCTCTCATCTACGGATGGTCCATGGGGGCACAGCAGGCTTATCACTGGGGAGCACTCTATCCTGATCGCGTCGCACGCATCGCGGCGCTCTGTGGCACTGCCCGAACAACAGAGCACAACACTATTTTTCTGTACAGCTTACGCTCAGCACTCACAGCGGATCCGACATGGAATGGCACGCAGTTTGAGGGGATTCCTGAACGGGGGTATCGCACGTTTGCCCAGATCTATGCGAGTTGGGCGGCCTCTCAAGCTTTCTATCGCCAACGGCTTTACGTGGAACTCGGCTACGCGTCCTTAGAAGATTATCTGCTCCGTGGCTGGGAAGCGGGTTACCGAAAACGCGATCCCCATAATTTGCTAGCCATGCTCGATACTTGGCTGCGCTGTGATCTCAGTAACAATCCGATGTATGGGTGTGACTATCCTGCTGCCTTGCGTGCCATTCAAGCCCGCACCTTTGTGATGCCTGCTACAACAGATCTCTATTTCACACCAGAAGATTGTGCAGCAGAAGCGGCGTTGATCCCCAATTCGGAGTGTCGTCCGATCCCTACTATCTGGGGGCATCGCGCCGGCAATCCCTACCAAAATCCAGAAGATATGGCGTTTATTCGCTCTGCAATTCAAGACTTGCTCGATTGGTAATAGCGATCAGCTTCGTCTTCAAATTCTCGTAATAGGCAGGTGTATGACCTCTTTGCTTTCCAGCGTTGCCCATGAAAAAAACATTCGCTATTTTCTGATCTCCTTCACCGATCTGTTTGGTGTGCAGCGAGCAAAGCTTGTACCTGCCGCAAGCATCGACACCATGACCGTGAATGGGGCTGGATTTGCCGGATTTGCAGCATGGCTCGATATGTCTCCTGCGGATCCCGATATTTTGGCGATGCCGGATGTGGATAGTTTGATTCAGTTGCCCTGGCAGCCGGAGATCGGTTGGCTACCAGCGGATCTCTACGGTGTCGATGGAAAAGCGATCAGCCAGACTCCCCGCCTAGTGCTGAAACAGGTATTGAAACAGGCAGAGGAACTCGGGTATCGGGTGAAAACGGGTGTGGAGTGTGAGTATATTTTGCTCTCTGCGGATGGCGAGCGCATTTCTGACTCGCGGGATCGCCAAAGCAAACCCTGCTACGACCAGCAGGCTCTCATGCGCCGCTACGATGTCATTCGCGAAATCTGCGATGCAATGCTGGAGCTAGGTTGGGGCGCTTACCAAAACGATCACGAAGATGCCAATGGGCAGTTCGAGATGAACTGGACTTATGCCGATGCGCTTGTGACCGCAGATCGCCATGCCTTCTTCAAGTACATGGTCAAGTCGATCGCGGAAAACCATGGAATGCGCGCTACTTTCATGCCCAAGCCATTTCCGCAATTGACTGGAAATGGCTGCCATATCCATCTCTCTGTCTGGGATACGGCTGGCACCACCAATCTCTTCCACGATCCAGAAGGTGCATTGGGACTTTCACCCCTGGGATACCAATTCATCGGCGGTGTGTTGCATTCCGCAGAAGCGCTCTGTGCGATCACGAATCCGACCGTCAATTCCTACAAGCGGATCAATGCGCCTGTCACTTCCTCCGGAGCAACTTGGTCCCCCAGTACGATTTCCTATAGCGGCAACAACCGTACCCACACGATTCGTATTCCCGATACAGGCCGATTTGAGTTTCGGCTTCCCGACGGGGCGACCAACCCTTACTTGTTGCCCGCCGCCTTGATTGCCGCTGGTCTCGATGGCATGACGAATAAACGCGATCCTGGTCAGCGATCGGACAACAACTCCTACACCGATCCCCTGCCAGCTGGTACAGCCAAGCAATTGCCGATGAATTTATTGGATGCCTTGCGCTGCCTGCAAAAAGATACGGTACTCTCGGCACGGTTGGGAGCACCTTTCATATCGGCCTATCTGAAACTGAAGCAGCAGACATGGAATGAATATAGTGCGCATCTTTCTGCATGGGAGTTAGAGGAAACGTTGGATTGTTAACTCTCACTAGATTTGAGAATCTGGAAAACTTGTTGTGGCAAGATAGGTAGGCTGCCGACTGAGAGAAGTCCTTGATTCTTGACATGCCTCCCAAAACTTTAAAAAAATACTTTAGCGAGTTTGGGATCCAGACTCGATTACTCGCAGCAGCCTTCTTGATCATATCGATTGTGCTGGCCAGTTTCACTTTTTGGGCGCTCAACTATATCCAAGAAGATGCGCGCCGCAGCGATCAGCGCTTCGGGGAAGCCGTTGGCAATTTGCTTGCCACCACCGCTGCTCCCCTGATTACCGCAGATCGTCTGGATAAACTCGACGACTTCACGCAAGAATTTTTAGCCAGTAATGCCAATAATATTCTCTACGTCCTCTACGCCGATCCCAAGGGGGACATTATCTATGGCAGTCCTTTTAATGTCTCAGGGAAAAATCGTCCCCCCGTGCCAGCATTGATCCGCCACATCGAACTACCAACGATCTTGCCAGGGAAACGCCAACACCGCACTCCCCAAGGCTTAGTCACCGATATTTTTGTTCCAATTGTCTACAGCGAAAAACAACTCGGTGTCGTCCTTGTCGGTATCAACCCAGAAGCCAACTTGGTCAGCCGCTCCGAATTGACCCGCGATGTCACTCTGGCAGTATTCGTCATGGTTTGGATCGTAGCAATTCTGGGTTCTGTCTTTAATGCCTTGACGGTCACGCAACCCCTCAAAGAGTTGGTGACTGGGGTGCAGCGTATCGCCCAGGGCAATTTCCGCCAGCGCGTTACTCTGGAATATCCTGGCGAAATCGGCGAATTGATTACCAGTTTCAACTTGATGGCGGAGCGCCTGCAGACCTACGACGAACAAAATATCGAAGAAATTACTGCCGAAAAAGCCCGCCTTGAAACCTTGATTGCCACGATTGCCGATGGTGCGATCCTGCTCGATAATTCGCTGCACATTCAATTGGTCAATCCCGCTGCAATGCGGATTCTCCAATGGGAACCCCGTGTGCTTGGCATGAGTATTCTCGACCAGCTTCCCGTTGGGCTGCGCTCAGAAATTGAAGAACCTCTCGACGCGGTTGCTCGCAGCGCCCTTGAACAAGCAGAACGGCGGGTGATTCTTGAGCGCCGGACGTTGCGGGTATTGATGGCTCCTGTACTTGCTCCTCGTAGCGACACGATCAAAGGGGTCGTTCTCACCATCCAAGATCTTTCCAAAGAAGCCGAACTCAATCAAGCCCAGAGCCAATTCATCAGCAATGTCTCCCACGAACTGCGCACCCCACTGTCGAGCATCAAATCCTTTATAGAAACGCTCTACGAATACGGCGACAGTCTCGACGAAGCGACGAAACACGACTTTTTGCAAACAGCCAACCGGGAAACAGATCGTCTGACGCGCCTTGTGAACGATGTCCTCGACCTCTCTCGCCTCGAATCGGGTCGCGACTATCACTTCGAGCCTGTAGACCTCGTTCAGCCGATGGAGCAGACTTTGCGCACCTACACACTCAACGCTCGCGAGAAGCAGATCGAATTGAAGCGCGATATTGCTGAAGATTTGCCACTGGTCATGGGCAACTACGACCTTCTACAACAGGTATTCGCAAATTTGGTCGGTAACGCCCTCAAATTTTCGGAAGTGGGCGGAAAAGTAACGCTACAAGCCCGCCGAGTTAACGATGAGTCGAAAGTGAGAGTTTCCGTCATCGATACTGGCATTGGCATCTCGGAAGAAGATAAAGCCAAGATCTTCGATCGCTTCTACCGCGTTGAAAACAAAGTCCATACCCTCGAAGGCACAGGCTTAGGGCTTTCGATTGTCGTTAACATTGTTGAAAAACACAACGCCCGTATTCATATCGACAGTGTGGTTGGCGAAGGAACAACCTTCTGGTTCGATCTGCCCGCCTACGAAGATAGCTGCGAACTGCCGCCCTATGAAGAGGCTGCTAGCTGAACGGAAGCAAGAGTTTCTGGCAATTCCTGACTAGCTGATATTGGTGGGTTTGCTGCGTTGCAGCGGATTTCGACCATGAAGCCATCGGGATCGTAGAAATAAATTCCCCGCCCAGTCGGGCGACTGACAGGGCCGTGGTCAATGGGGACTTGGTGAGTTTTCAGAACGCTCACGGCTTGATCGAAGCAGTCTGGATCGATGTCGAAGGCCAGGTGGTTGGCGCGGGTAAATTGTTGGGTTGGATCGGGGTTTGGTGGGACGAGGTCGGGTTCTGAGAAAAGATCGATGATCGTGTCGTCGGGCATTGCAAAGCTGGCCACCTTGCCAGCCATGGCCAAAGCTTTGAGGGTCTCTGGAAGTTCAGAGCCAGTCAGTTCATGGAGACCGAGGATCTCGCCCCAAAATTGCCGAGAGGCTGCTAGGGAACGGACATTGAAAGCGATGTGGTGGACGCGCCTCAGCATCCCAAAAGCCAGTGTCGGTTGTTGCATCGTGAAACCCAAAATCCTGGCCTTAGCCTATCAGTTCAAACTCTTCAGATCGCGATTTGGGGCATAATCGATGGAGGTTTTTGGGGAAGTCAACGTGAAATTCGGGCGAGCAGTGCGGAGTCAGTGGCGGCTAGACGAGGAAGCGATCTTTCTCAATCATGGTTCTTTCGGTGCGACTCCGATCCCGGTTCTCGAAGTCCAAGCTGAGTGGCAAAACCAGTTGGAGCGCCAGCCTGTCTACTTTATGGAGCGCACGTTGATCCCAGCGCTACGATTCGCAGCGGAAGCACTGGGAAAGTTTGTCGGTGCTGAGGGCAAAAATATCGCCTTCGTAGACAATGCGACGACTGGGGTGAATGCGGTGGTTCGCTCCCTAAATTTTGAGCCAGGGGATGAAATTCTCACCACCAATCATGTCTACGGCGCAGTACGAAAAGCGCTCGCCTATGTAGCAGATTGTTCTGGTGCCAAGCTCATTGAAGTGGCTGTACCTTTTCCAATCGAAGATCCGCAACAGGTGATCGCTACAGTTGCCGCAGCGATTACAGACCGCACCCGTCTGGCAGTCTTTGACCACATCACTTCCCCAACTGCCTTAATCTTGCCGATAGAAGCCCTGATCCAATTGTGCAAAGCGCGGGGCATTCCTGTTCTGGTCGATGGTGCCCATGCACCGGGGATGATCCCGCTCCAGATTGAATCCTTAGGGGCAGATTGGTACACCGGGAACTGCCACAAGTGGCTCTGCGCCCCAAAAGGCTGTGCTTTTTTATGGACATCTCCTGAACGACAAGCAACAACGCATCCAACCACGATTTCTCACGGCTACGGGGTTAATTTCTTAGAAGAATTTGATTGGACAGGCACCCGCGATCCCAGTGCGTGGCTCTCTGTGACTGCGGCCATCGACTTTCAGCAGCAGTTGGGTATTGAGGCCGTGCGTGAGCATAACTTTCAACTGGTTCGCACCGCCGGGGCAATGCTTGCGGAACGTTGGGGGACTTCCATTCCCAACCCCGATGCCATGATTGGGACGATGGTGACAGTGCTCTTGCCACCTGTTCAAAATTTGGCTAGTCTTCACCGGGATCTCTGGGATGACCATCGCATCGAAGTGCCGATTATTCCGTTTGGTGAGACAGGCTGGTTGCGCATTTCGGCTCAGGTTTACAACGAGTTTTGGGAGTACGAACGTCTTGCTGAAGCCGTGGCTGGATATATGAAGGGGATTTCTGTGTAGGCTGCGCCTTTCCCTTGAATCCTCTGGAAACCGATAAACTACGCATTATTTCTATTTTGGTGAATGAGAAAAATATGGCGAACGGCACCAAAGGGATGGGGCAAGCCCCTCCCTCTGGACTCCCTCCCCGTGGGGGACAGATGCCTGTCCCCCACACCCCCTTGGCAACTTTAGTGGCTTGATACTTGATGTTGCTGGGTTGCGCAGTCCTCTTCCCACGTTGCGGGTGGGTGCGCAACGACCCGAATCTGTGGACTGGTGGCACGGTAGGTATGACGCTGCGCGTCCCAGGCTCATGGCGCTACGCGTGGTGATGCGGAATTGGAGAGGATCATCGAGAGATGTCTGGTTGAGCGATGGGAAGCGCATTGGGTTTTGATGCCTCAGTTGCCCATTTCCCTCGAAATGGGTATTGCCTAGACTTTTTCTTCCCTTTGATCGGGTAATTTCTTTGGCTTTGGCTCACTGATTGGCTCTGGTTTCTTTGCGTTAAATAGGCTCATCGCCTTTTCTAAGCCTTCTTTTCTCGCAAGGGTAATGGCCTTGAGGCAGTCGTCCAATACCTCAGGCAGAGAAGCACTTTGCTCAGGAGTAAATTTTCCTAAGACATAGTTCTGTAACTCCATCTCCTTCGGCTTGGGGTCGATGCCGATGCGCAATCGCGGAAAACTCTGGGTACCAAGATGGGCGATCAGAGACTTTATGCCGTTGTGTCCTCCTGCCGAACCGTCGGGGCGCAGGCGGATCGTGCCCATCGGCAGGGCGATGTCGTCGTAGAGCACCAGGATTTGGGATGGTTCGAGCTTATAGAGATCCATGGCCGCCCGCACAGACTGGCCAGAATTATTCATAAAGGTTGTGGGTTTTAGGAGAACCGCCCGACCCGAAGCAGTGGATCCTTCGGCGCAGAAGCCATGGAGCCGCTTTTTTTCAGACCAACTGAATCCCCAGTGTTTGGCCAACAGATCGACAGCCAAAAATCCGGCATTGTGGCGGGTGTGGGTGTATTGAGAACCAGGATTTCCTAAACCAACAAATAAAATCAATTCCATCGAGATCGCAGTGCTTTTCCTCTACTATAGGTTCGTCTTTAAGGAGAGTGGCAGCCTGTTTTCCAGTGTTGTCAAGCCCATTTCCAGGCAGAGCAAGCCAGACCCAGGTCGTTTTGGGTCTGGCTCCCTAGGCTTAAGGGGCACTTGGGCGGCGGCTCACTTTCGCAATCAGGCTTCTAAGCAATACCAGATCTTCGCTCTTCACCCCACCCAATGCGGCAAATATGGCAAAAAAAGCGACTGGCCCTAAAACAATCGATATCAAGTTGAAGGGTTCCGGCAGGTTGCCGCAGAGCGACATCAGTATTCCCATAGCCAAGAAGGCTGCGCTGGTGGGCAGCATCCAGGCACCAAACAGCTGCACCTTGAAGCGCCAGTAGACGAAAGCGGAGAAGGCAAGAAAATTGAAACCCTCACACAGCAAAGTAGCCAGTGCCGCTCCCGATCCTCCCTGGGTTGGGATTAAGAAGTAGTTCAGGACAACATTCAGCACCATGCTCGACCCAAAGACGATCAGTTGGACGCGAACATAGTTGTACGATTGGATCAGATTAGACTGCAGGTTGCTTGCGAACATGAACAGTGTCGTCCAGCCTAGCAACTGCAAAATGCCTGTACTTTGAAGGTATTTGTTTCCGTAGAAAAGATAGAGGATGTCGTGGGCGTAGAAGATTAGCAATGCTGTCAAAGGCAAAGCGAACAGCACCATGTAGCGAAAACCGCGCTTCATCACGCGGTTGACATCTTCGCCTCGCGCCTGCATGTTCGAGAACTCCGCGAAGAAGACACCACCGACTAAACCGACGATCTGTTGCACAATGTCGATGAATTTGTAAGCGGCTGAGTAGTTAGCTACCGCATCGATCGTGCTCCAACGCTCTAAGAGAACCGTGTCGATGCGGAAATAGATCGTTGTGAAGGCGACCAGAAATACGTAAGGCAGTGATTCTTGAAAAACCTTCTTTAATTGCGGCAGCGTCGGCATGGTCTTGGAGGAGACGTAATCCGGGAAAAAGCGCCGGAAGAGCAAATAGGTGAGGAGGTGCTGGAAAATGCCCGAAAAGGCATAGAGGATAATGAGTGCGTCAAGTTGAGGGCGAAGTAGAAGCACCAGCAGCAGCCCGATACTGTTGACCAGGGTCGAAGTCACCTGGATTGCAGCAGTGATTGTTGAACGCCCTAGGCCATTGATTGTGTATTGGAAGAGGCCAGCCGTGGCACTGGCCACCATTCCAAGTGCGCAAAGAAAGAGCAACCAAGGAGAGTAGGAAGCTTGGCTACCCTGGCCAACCAGCAAAATCAGTAGAACCGTACCGACACTGAGCAGCAATTCAATGAGGTAGGCACCCTTAAGGAGCATTGGGGCATCCTTAGGCTGTTGGACGATTTCGCGGGATAGGTAGGTCGGTAATCCGAGAGTCGCAAGAGCGGCGAAGAGCTGTACAAACGAAGTAAGGTAGGAGTACGCACCGAACGCCTCTTTTTCCATGACCCGCAGTAGGAGCACCGTGAGTGGAATCGAAAGGCCACGAGAAATCAGGCTAGCGATGATCAAAGTAGAGGCGTTGAATAAAATTGATCGGCTGCGGCCTTGTAGTTGTGGGGCTGCTGGGGGATCAGTCATGGTTTGTGTCGCCCAAAACCTGCTCATAGACTGCCCGGATCCGCCCACTGACGGCTTTTGGAGAAAACACATTCTCGGTGCGCAATCGCCCCTTCCGGCTCAGTTCATCTCGTAAAGTACGCGAAGCAAGGAGTCGCTCCAGACAATGGGCAAGCGCCTGAATGTCATGGGTTGGGAAGATCAATCCTGCCTCACCAATCACCTCTGGAATCGCACCGCTAGAAGAGCCAATCACTGGGATACCGGAGGCCATTGCCTCAATCAACACGACGCCAAACTGCTCCATCCAATAAGGGAGGGGCACACTCGGCAACACCATGATGTCGGCATCGTTGAAGAGGGTTGGCATCGTATCGGCATTGGCGTAAACCTTGCCAATCTGGAAATGCACCCGTCCAGCGAGCCCAAGTCGGTCACGCTCCTTTTCCAGGTTCACCTGTTCCCTCGGATCACCAGCGTAGACCAGATGGGTGTCTGCTTCCATTCGGCCAGTACGCCACAGCAGGCCAAATGCCTCCAATAGGTCAAAGACACCTTTTTCCCAGACAAGTCGTCCGACAAAAAGTATAATCATCGCGTGTTGTGGAATGCCCAGTTGTTGGTGCAAGCGATAGCTTTTTGGTCGTGGTTGAAATTGTTGAAGGTCAACAGCATTGCCGATATAGCTAATCCGCTCTGGTGGGACACCTTCTAGTTCGAGGGCGATACGTGCTGACTCAGCTGGTACAAGAAAGTGATCGATTCCGGCACAAGCCACACGTTTTTTTGTGCCCAGTTTCCATCCACGTTGCCGATGGGAAATATTCTCGTACTGAAATGGAATATTTTCCCAAACTGTTGTCACAACCTTGTGTCCATATTCCTGCTTCAATTGCACTGCTCTCTGGGTATAACCTGTAAAAGTTTCGGCAGTATGCACGATCTGGTGACCAGCGCAAACTGACTGCAACCTCAGAGGTACGTCCATCGTACCAAACAGCTCAAGCTGGACACGAGTACGCAGACGCTCAGGCAGGAGTAGACGCATCAGATCATCGCTGTACCAGAGCGAGCAGTCTTTCACCTTGCTGACCCGGAGCGGTAGTGGTCGCCAAGCATTGTGATAGAACGAAAAGTCAAAATCATCGACTAGGGGAAGGTAGGAAACCAGTTCCGCATCGTTGAGGCTTGCACCCCTGAGCAGTGCCACTCTCGTCTTCATTCATCCCTTAGTTTAAGACCAGTCCGCCAGTATATTAGAAGCCATGTTCAGAAATCAAGCACGCCTGAAACCTGCACTCAGCCGCCGGGAGTGCCAGTTTTTCGCCATAATCGGGGGAGTGCTGGGGGGGATCGTTTGACAAGTACTTGTTTGGAAGAAGAGTTTCATGAGTGGTTTCAGCGCCTCTACGGTCGGCTGAATCGAGCCGTTCTGAGCGATAGTCTTCTCGATACCCCGTCGAAACCCGTGGATCTGCGCGCAAAGCTCGCCCGCGAATGGGCAGGATGCTATTGGCTCGCGCAGCACTGGCCGAATGTACCAAATCGAAAGCTGCTGCTCTCCGCCTACGAACGGGATCGACTCCATACCCTCAAAGACTTGAATGACTTGATCTTGCGCAGCACAGATGGCGATGAAATTCGCAGTTGGGCCAGGGATCACGCCGATCCTGCTTTTCTCTGTGACTGTTGCTAGCCTTGGACTCGCGTTGCTTTCGCCTATGACAGGTTGCTGCGCACTTCTGTCTCCTTGGGAGAGGGCACATTCCTTCCCCCAGGAAGAGATTGAATGAGCAATGGTTGCATCTAAATAGATATAGCCCAGTAGGGCACTGCAACACTTTCTAAGGTATTTACGATGGAAAACCAACTTCGTCGCGGCACCAATGTGCCCACAGATATGGCTCCAGGAAGCGTAGCCGTTGGCGCCTTCAACGGCATGGCTGCTGCGGAAGAAGCCATTCATGAACTCGCTGCGACAGGCTTTAGCGAAGAGCACATCACTGTTGCGGTTCTAGACAGCGATGTCCAAAAAGAAATTGTCGAACAGACAGAAGCAGAATCTCTCACCAGCAGTAGTGTGGCGACAGGTGGAATGGGGGGTGCGTTGATCGAAGGATTGGCTCGCTTAATCGGTGGCAAGCGTGGTGCGGCAAACATGGTGTACAGTTCACTGATCCACTTAGGTTTCAGCGAAAGGCAAGCACAGTACTACGAAGCAGAGTACGAAACCGGCAAAATTTTGGTCGTTGTTGAAGGAGGCACCCGCACAGAAGAAGCGAGAGCCATCCTTGTTGACCACGGAAGTGCTCTGGAGCCTAGCCTCAATGCCGACTTGGAAACGAAGCCGAGTATTACCACTGTCAAGCCGGATGGCGAATTACAGTCTGAGGTCACTACGGTACCCAAGCCTCAGCCTAAACCAGTTTCCCGTCCTTTAGGAACTCCTGTGGAAACTGACGAGATTGCCAACCCTAACGTGACGATCATCGAACCGAGCGTTCTCGACAAACAACTGCCCACTAGTGCAGTCGGTTCGACAGTCGTCCCTGGCGTTTCAACAGATCCCGCAAGGCCCGATGAGCTGTACCCAGCTCAGTTCTAGAAGCTTGCTTGAGGTGTGTAGGCCAGGAAAATACTGAAAGTTTTTCTGGCCTTTGGACTGAGAAAAGGCTGAAGGACTCAACTGCTAGTGCCAGTCGCCGATCAAGATGAATGGTGCCCAATAAAACGGGTCGCTAAAAGTAGGTGCTACTGAGGTCGATTTGTCCTTAGACACCACTCCCACGCCGCCGCGATTGTCTACTGTATCGGCTGTACCAGTCTGGTCGTGAATGAAGGTCAGTTGTGCTCGTCGCAATGCTTCCGCCTTCGGCATTCCCGCCTTCATGTTGGTGTAAAGCCTTTGCATGAGGAATGAAGTGCTTCTGTCACTCACAGGCCACAAGCTTCCTAACACGCTCTGTGCTCCAGCTGGCCCCCCTGCAATGCTGGCAAGGCCAACACCAGAACGGCTATCTGCAGCGGCTGTCTCGCAGGCACTCAAGGTGAGCAAAGAGATTTTTCGCAAATCCAGACTCTTGAGATCTTCCAAACCAAGCTTTTCACCAAACAGCAGGATGAAAATATTCTCTTTGGTGTTGCCAAAACTGGCATGGGTGGCCAGATGCAAGATCAATGGCTGCTTTGAACCCAGACTTTCTTGAATTGTACTTTTGGTGAATTGCTCGTTAAGAAAGATCTGCCCGTTGTAGAGTTTACCGATGCTATTTACTTCGCTTATCACACTGGGCAAGGCACTAAATTCAGGAAAGCTGGACTGTACTTTAGAGAGTCCCATGGCCAACATTTGTGGCTGTTTCAACGTATTGCCACTGAGGCGGCTGAGGCTATTGATCACCCCGATAGGCAATCTTTCGACCAAGTACTGTTTGCCATCGTGAAGCGCCTCTAAAGGAATCAGACGCAGATTTTGATCCGGTGCAAAGACTAAAGTGTCAATGACATCATCTTTAAGCAGTTGTTGAATCTCAAGCTCCAGGGGAGCAACCAAATACTGATAGAGCTTCTGTAAGTCTGGCAACGAATTGCCTCCGGGACTGGAAATATTGCGACGAATTTGCAAAATCAAAGCGTCAAGTTCCGCTTGTTTCACTTTGACGGTGCGCTGAAGCGGTTTTGTATTCGGAGTCAGGAGAATCAGCTCTAACCGATCTGGCAGTACCAGGGTACTAATGACTGCCGCTTTGCGATCTGTGAGCAGATCGTTATACCTCACCACTTCTGCTTGCAACGCTTCCATACTTACAGTTGAATTCACAGCTTTCAGACTGGCAGCAGCTTGCTTGAGAAAAATTTCAAAGCCTTGAACTTCAAGAACAATCTGCTGTTCAATCGCTGCCCGTTTTTGGCTAAGATCTTTGTAATTAGGACTTTTCGGACGTTCAGAAAGCGGAATTAACTTGATCTGATCATCGATGAGATCCCGCTGTTTATAGATCTCTAATTCTTTGCCGAGGACAGATTTTTGATAACTCTGCCAAGTTTTTTGTTCATTGTCATTCAGAGAAGTCTTGCCCCCAGCACCAGAAGCAGAACGAAGTAATTCGTTTACTTCTTGCTCCTTAAGCAAATCTAGGGCTTTCTGAGCTTCGAGTACGCGGCTTTGCTTCAACAGTAAATCAGCAAGTTGGCGATAGACAAAGGATTTACTATCGCCGAAGGACTTCTTGAGGGCTGGATCAAGATCTTTAATTTTTTCTTTGGTCGTTTGAATCGTATTGACTGCCTGTTTGTAGAAGAGAACCGCAAGATCTTGCTGATCTAAGGCAACGAGAACTCGCGCCATCGCCCACTGAGGATAGTACAGATCTTGATTGGTTCCGATAGCGGAGAAGACCGCATCCGCTTTTTGTTGAAAGCGCAATGCCTCAACGTATTTTTGCAGTTTCTCATAGACAAGACCTAGGTTGACGTAGGTTTGACCTTCCCCTTGTTTGTCACCGATCTTTAGAACAATTTGCAGACGTTTGTTGTGAAACTCAATCGCTTTTTCGTCGGCACCAAGGGCATAGTACGCATTGCCTAAACTGCCGTAGACCCGCCCTTCACCTTGCTTGTCGCCGATCAGTTGTGCAATTTGTAAACTCTTGTTTTGAAACTCAATTGCCTTTTGAAATTCCCCCAAGGAGTAGTAGGCAAGTCCCAAATTGCCTAAAACAGTTCCTTCTCCATTTCTATCGCCGACTTGTTGAAAGATCTGTAAAGCTTTCAAATGGAACTCGATTGCTCTTTGGAAATCACTCAGAGAATAATACGCGCCCCCCAGGTTGGCATAGACTCGCCCTTCACCTTGCTTATCACCAATCTGAACAGCAATTTGTAAGCTCTTATTTTGATACTCGATTGCTTTTTGGTAATCGCCTAAGGAATAATAATTGAGACCGATATTGCCAAAGACAGTCCCTTCTCCATTTTTATCCCCAATCTCTTGAAGTATCTGCAAAGACTTTTTGTGATATTCAATTGCCTTTTGGTATTCGCCCAGAGCATAAGAAACAAGCCCCAAATTGGCATAGACTCGACCCTGACCTTGCTTATCGCCAATTTGAATAGCAATTTGCAAACTCTTATTTTGATATTCAATCGCCTTTTGATATTCACCCATACTCCGGTAAGAAAGGCCGATATTGCCGTAGGCCAATCCTTCCCCATTCTTGTCTCCAATCTGAATATCGATCTGCAAAGCCTTGCGATGAAAATCAATGGCTTTTTGATAGTCACCCAGAAAATAATAGGCCAGACCCAAATTGCCGTAGACCCGTCCTTGTCCTTGTCGATCTCCAGCCTCTAAGGCAATTTTCAAGCTTTTATTGTAGTATTCGATGGCTTTTTGATAATCACCCATGAAGTTATAAGTAAGACCCAGATTCCCCAATGCCAACCCTTCGCCATTTTTGTCTCCCAGTTGCAATGAAATTTGCAAGCTTTTATTGTGAAACTCAATCGATTTTGGGTAGTCGCCAATGGAATAGTATGCACCACCTAGATTGAGATAGGCTTGCCCTTCAGCCTCTTTATCACCCATTTGTAGGGCAATTTGTAAGCGTTTATTTTGAAACTCAATTGCTTTTTGATATTCACCTACAATTCTATATACGAGGCCGAGGTTTCCGTATGCAGCGCCTTCGCCTTGTTTGTCGCCAATTTGAAGGGCCATTTGTAAGCTTTTGGTGTGATAGTCAATTGCTTTTTGATATTCACCCAAAGAGTAATACGCATTGCCAATGCAGAGATAGGCAACCAAAAATTTGCCGAGGGTACTTGGATTTTGCGAGCGATCAAACTGCTTCAAAGCCTTCGCTGCATCCAGGCAGAGTGGGAGCGCAGCCCGAAAATCGGATTGATCATGTTTCTCTACGCACTGCTTGAATAGAGCCTTTACTTGGTCAGCTGTTGGGGTTTGCGCGAGGAGGCTTTGAGAAGTACCGAGAATACCTACTAACGAGAGGCAAAGAGTGAAACTCAGGCGAATGGTAGTTTTGCGTAGATGCTTCATGACAAAGTTTGCATTGGGGAGGTAGCTGATTACTTATACATCAGCACCTTGGACTTACAGAATGTTTTACTCTGAATTCTTTGCACAGCTAGGCACTTCATTGGATTTACCCACGGAAATGCTGTGGCTTAGGAAAAGGAAATAGCCTGGGTCAAGAAGCGGAGCTGAACGCGCCTGTGCCAGAATCGATCTACTGAACGGAGTCATCCAGTGGTTGCTACTTTCTCTACCGCTATCGATCCGAAGCTTGACTTGTTTGACGAGATTGCACGTCTCAAGCAGGAGATGAATGCCATTATTTTGGCTCACTACTACCAAGATCCTGACATTCAAGACATCGCTGACTACATTGGGGATTCCCTCGGCCTTGCTCGTCAAGCTGCCACGACCGATGCCGAAGTGATCGTCTTTGCAGGGGTGCATTTCATGGCCGAAACTGCCAAGATTCTCAATCCCTATAAACAGGTGCTCCTGCCAGACCTTGCCGCTGGGTGTTCGCTTGCGGATCAATGTCCAGCGGATCAATTTGCCGCTTTTATTGCCAGACACCCTGGGCATATCGTGATTTCCTACATCAACTGCTCTGCAGCGGTCAAAGCATTGAGCGACATTATCTGCACGTCTTCTAATGCGGTTTCCATCGTTGAACAATTACCGAAAGATCAGCCGATTATCTTCGCTCCTGATCGCAATTTGGGTAAATATGTTAGCGAAAAAACAGGGCGGAATCTCGTGCTGTGGCAAGGAGCCTGTATCGTTCACGAGACTTTCTCTGAGAAAAAGTTGATTCAACTCAAGGTGCAATATCCTGACGCAGAAATTATCGCTCACCCCGAATGCGAACCCCATGTTTTGCGCCACGCAGACTTTATCGGTTCGACCACAGGACTGTTGAAATACACTCAGACGAGTCAGAAGCGTAGCTTTATCGTCGTCACCGAATCTGGCATCTTGCACCAGATGCAGCGCGCCCGTCCCGACAAACTATTTATTCCAGCCCCTCCTGAAGCTAACTGCGCTTGCAATGAGTGCCCGTACATGCGCCTCAACACCCTTGAGAAACTGTACCTGTGTATGCGGGATCGCACCCCAGAAATTATGCTAGATCCCCAGATTGCAGAGCGTGCCCTTCAACCCATCGAGCGAATGCTCGCCATGAGTTAACCAGCGTTTTGCCTTCGGGGCACTCTGCTGCGTGCCCACCCCATGTTCATCCCCAATCCATAAAAATTAGACTTTTCCTTCAGGAAAGCGTAGAGGTGGGTTAGCAGGATCTCCTAGCAGACTAAGACGGCGTTCTAGTTCCGCGTCAAGGGACATGGCCTGCAACTCCTCGTCTGCTTTTTGGGTTGGACTTTCGCTGAGTTCATTCAGGGCTTCAACCTGCAATTGCTTGCGTTGCACTGCGTTGCTGGCATCTTCGAACTGCGAACGCGCTGAGTCAATGTTGAACTCGCTGCTCACCTTTGCCATCTCAGCCAGCGCATTGTTGACTTCATTGAGATCTTTGAGATTCTGAAGACGAGATTTGTATGCCTCTAATTGCAATTGCTCTTTGGCAAGCCGGGTTCGTGCAGCCGTAGCATAAGCTTCTGCTTTTTGGACACGCTCTTCTAACTCTGGCAAGATCTGCTCGACGCTAAGGGCCTTGCTCATCGCCTGACGGGCCAAATCCAGACGACCCTGCTGTTTGGCAAGCAGTGCCTGTTGTTCACCGGTCTGGTACTCTTTGACCTTCTGCTGATAAAGCTGTTGGGCACGACGATAGGCACTGACTTGGGTTGCAACTGCTTGTGTCAAGCGCTGAACGGAGCTTTGAATATCGCGGAGTGCCTCCTCCGCGACGCGCACGGAGACATCTCCTCCAGCCTCAACGGGTTTGCCCCATAGCCAATTCCAGAAGCTGACGACGACCCGCCCAGCCCTTTCACCGAGTAATCCGTAAATGAACCCTTTGCGGCCTGAGTTGCTCATATGGCTCGATGCGTAGCACTTCCCGTCCCCTTAGTCTACCTACTTGGGCAACGAAAAAAACCGATAGTTAGTGGAAAAAAATGGACCCGCAACGCCGTTTTACCTCAGTATGCGACCTCTGGAAGCCCAGGTGGGAGCACTATGGACTGCTTTAGAGGATCTGAGAGTCATCGCTAGCGATGCCCAGCTTGCTCACAGCCGCCCGTTCCATGTTCCCTATCGCACAATGTATAGATCGATAACTTTTTGGCATTCACCAACGCCGCAGGCTCTCTGCATCTTATCAAAGCTCAGAAGTTCAGGCCAGAAATCTTCAAAAAAGACGTTGGCCACTTTTGAACAATAAGAAAACAACAAGGGGCACAAAGACAACCAGTAGCCCTAGGGGGATAAAAAAGAATAAGGAGTTCACATCAAAATCCTGCCCGCAAGACCGCCATAATTATAGTGGCGTTCTATCGCGCTGAAACAGCCATCTCCTGGCCAACCAATCCCTGCTTGGCAAGTTCAGTCAGTTCTTGGAGTTGGGCAATGGCTTCTGCGCCTTCAAGACGCATCAGTTCATGGTCATCGCGCACTTCTGTCCAGGTAATACCATGCTCGGAAACCAAAAAGCGGACAAGATGGCTGGGAGCTAAACTCACCATAAACGAAGCACTCTCTCGCACTTCTCCACAGGTGTAGCATGTCACCAAGTACCCCCGACGCTCCATGACGGCAGCAAGTGCTTGTAAGTGTACGATCAGCTCCCCGATAAACTGGCGGTACTGTTCGGACAATCTGTAGAACACGGGAAGCTCCTTTCGCTTGTGCAGGGTCATCCCCTCATTGTAACCTCGTTAAAACACCTAATAAGTATTTATGCTCACACTAACTTAAGATTCTTGATGCCATGGAGCAACAAATGATCGATTCGCTCAGCCATACAGATTCGGAAGGGCATTCACAGATGGTGGATGTGACCGCCAAAACCACCACCCACCGAACTGCCGTCGCAGAAGCCCTCGTTCGGATGACAACAGCCACCCAAGCCGCGATTCTGGCTGGAAACGCACCCAAAGGCGATGTTTTGGGTACCGCCAGGATTGCTGGCATTATGGCTGCCAAGCGTACCAGCGATCTCATTCCCCTGTGTCACCCCTTGGCGATCACAGGTGTCGAAATTCAGATTGTGCCCGAACCTGCATTGCCAGGATTTCGGCTGACGGCTACGGTCAAAGTCCAAGGCCAGACGGGTGTCGAAATGGAAGCCTTGACGGCTGTGAGTGTAGCGGCACTTACTCTCTACGACATGGCCAAAGCCCTGCAAAAAGATATGACCATCGAAGGCATTCGCCTATTGTCGAAAACAGGGGGTAAGTCAGGAAATTTTTTTGCCGAATCCTCCCCCATATAGGCGAAACAGCTTTGGGATCGCCCTGATACACTGCAAACCAGAGCATTGGTGTGCAGTGGATCCGACGCGCAGAGCCTGGGTAGAAGTTGATCTTGCGGCGATTCAGGGAAATGTCGCCCAAATTCGCCAACATATTGGTTCAAAGTGCCGCTTAATGGCGGTGGTGAAAGCGGATGCTTACGGCCACGGTGCCCTCGCTGTCAGTCGCGCCACCCTTGAAGCTGGTGCGAACTGTCTTGGGGTTGCCACCCTCGAAGAAGGCATTCAACTGCGCCAAGAATCGGTACAAGGAACGATTATTCTCCTAGGGGCGATCAATACCCCTGAGGAAGCTCTAGAAGTGCAGCGTTGGCAACTGGAGCCAACCCTTTGTACGCCAAAACAGGTTCTGACCTTTGCCGAGGCGATCACCCAGCCGCTGCCAGTCCATTTGAAGATCGATACGGGCATGGGGCGACTCGGCACCCACTGGCAAGAAGCCCTCAGTTTTGTACGCCTCGCCTACTCCCAGCCTACTTTGCAGGTGGCTTCGGTCTATTCCCATTTGGCGACTGCTGACGAACCCGATTCTTTCGTTCTCCAAGAACAGCACCAGCGCTTTCAATTTGTCCTAAAATCCTTGCAGTTAGAAGGTTTGGCTCCGCCCTCCGTCCATCTTGCCAATTCAGCAGCAACCCTGGTAGATTCGGCCTTGCACTACGACATGGTGCGGGTCGGTCTTTTGATCTACGGTCTCTCGCCTGGGCCACACCTCGAAAATATTCTGCACTTGCAGCCATCGATGCAAGTGCGGGCCCGAATTGTCCAAGTCAAAACCCTCCCAGCCGGTTCTGGGGTGAGCTATGGCCATCACTTTCACACCCAGCAACCAACCCGAGTTGCCACAGTTGCGATTGGCTATGCCGACGGGATTCCCCGTACCCTCTCCGGAAAGCTTTTTGGTCTTGTACGCGGGCAACGGGCAGCCCAAATTGGCAATGTGACGATGGATCAGTTGATGTTCGATGTCAGTGGCCTCGGCGATATCCAAGAAGGCGAAATTGTCACACTCCTCGGTTGCGATGGCGAACACTGCATCAGTGCCCAAGACTGGGCGGCTCAGCTTGGCACGATTTCCTACGAAATCCTCTGTGGTTTCAAACATCGCCTGCCGAGAGTCGTTCGTCAGTTCTCAACGGTTTCTTGACATTTAGCCGCTGAAACCTTCGCTAATGCATGGGGTGACTGTGGAATTACGGAGACTCAATTTTTCGGTTCCGTATGTGCATTCCGTAGACTCAACAGTTGAGTTTCTGGCAAGACTACACATAATGAAGACACTTCAGAAATGAGTAGTGCAGGGGTTGAAAGACTTGCAACGCCATGCTTGGAGCTAAACCTACGTCGAAAAAGGCTCCTTCGGGGGTCTTTTTTGTTATGAATAGGAGATACGAACTTCGGGCAAATCGCATGGATCACAGCCAAAGCCCAAAGAGTGATGACGATGCTGAAGACAACCCATTACTTGCCGATGTCCTAGAGCGCAATATTCGGACGATTACCCGTCTTCGTTTCAAAGCAGCCCAAGAGCGTAGTTTTCCCGACCAGATTGCCGATGCAGTCACCACTTTTTCAGGGCGCTTGATTTTTGTTTATATCCATATCGCCTGGTTCGGCACTTGGATTTTGCTCAATACTGGAAAGTTTGGGGTGAAGCCGTTCGACCCATTTCCCTACGGATTGTTGACGATGGTCGTCTCCTTAGAAGCGATCTTTCTCTCAACTTTTGTCTTGATCAGTCAAAATCGTCTGAGCGAAGAAGCGGAGAAACGTGCTGATTTAAACTTACAAATCGCGCTGCTCACCGAACATGAAGTCACCCAGGTGTTAAAGATGCTCGACGGGATCGAAGACAAACTTGGTGTCAAAAAAGATCGCGATGAAGAACTTGCTGATCTCGAAATGGAGACAAAACCTGAGGATGTCCTTGCTGAAATTGCTCGCCTCCAGCAATTAGTACTCAAGAAAAAACAGAAGGAGTCTTAGAAGAGTGCTTTGATCTAGAAAAGCAAGTTGATGTTAAAGCAGCCCCCTGAATTACCTACGTTCAAAAAGAAGTAGGAAGGTTGCATCGATCTATAAGCCCAGTCATCACTCTACAGATAGAGGTAGATCTATTCGGAAGGAAGAGCAAATAATCGCCAACATGTCTTAATCTCGAATTGCCCCTTCTTTCTTCTCCCCCCTCGCCAATACCCTCCTTCCACTTCAAGATGATTAGATACAGTTCGATTTTCTTTTGATGGGCGAGTTTTAGATAACATATTATATATTAAGGAAAAGTGATGTCAGTCTGTACGGTTTTAGTCATGAAGTATGAACGATACAAAACAACACCTCTAAATGACAGCACCGCCACAAATCCTGCCTTCTTGGGATAGCTTCTCTAAGAAGAGATACAAGCAATGTTCACTTTCTAAAGTGTTTCTATATAAAATACTGAGTTCATAGCTATGGCAAATCAAGGCAATTACGGCGACTTTACCTACCATCTTAATCGCGAGGCTCAGGGAGACAGTAAGGAGTCTGAATCTGTGCTTGGACACATCCCTGCAGTGCAAGCCACCAAAGATGATCAGGCTTCTTCACCTACTCAACAGCCAGAACAATCGCACTCAGCGAAGCGATCTGATTCGCACAACCACACTAGCGCGACAACAACTGGTCAAGCAGACAGTACTTTGCACAAAAAGTCATCCAAGCTTAATCGTCTTAGCCAGCAGATGAAGAAGAGTATCCAGACCCATGAGTTCGCCAGTGTTGGCGTTGCTTTTGCTATTGGCTTTGTTCTCTCTCGTATCCTCAAGAAGTGATTACAAACGCATCAACAGAATACTGAAGCATCTCCGACCCTGCTCATCTTGGGTTGTCATTAACTAACGGAGCACTAATGACATCCTCAACATAATCTTCGCGCTCTGGTAAAGTCTTATTCGCAATTTGCCCTGTACTCTGAAACTCCAAAGGTATCTGTGCAGACTGAGCCGCACTAATACCATCTATATAATCAAGTACTCGATCAAAGCCCATGCGTACAAGTTGTGTTGTCGCTTTAGCACTTAATTCATCCCCACGTTCCGAGTAGACAATAACAGTTCGCTCCGCCGGAGCGCTCATCGAACGAGTGATATCGAGAACACGCTCTTCAAGCATCTCAAGCGGAGCAGAATTAGCTCCCATCAAATGGGATTGTGCATACGCAGCTTCAGAGCGAACATCAAGCAAAGTGAAAGCAACTTCGCCCCACTGTAAACGGTTTTTCAACTCAGCTGTCGTAATGACGTTGAGTTTGGGAGTGTAGCTTTCTTCGTAGCCAGCAGGCTCTGCTTCTCCTACGGCTGGCAGGTTGGTGGGCATTGGAGTCCCCTGCGACTGATGATATTCTGTTTCTGCCAACGCTTTGAATCGCGTCAAATCTGCTTCTAATCCTTCAACAAAACGTTGCTTGTACCAAAGGGCTTCTGCTAGATCGCCAAGGGCTCCCAAGGGCGGATTATAACCAATTTGAACGGTAAGATATGTCTGTTCAGCGTCACCTTCAAAAGTCAAGGAACCGCTGTTTTCTAATCCATCCACTGATCCCCAAGCGATTAAGCGATTCGGCACCAGCGATGTGATTTCAGCGATCCATTCTTGCTCGATACCAAATACCTTGACCTTCCAGTATTGTCTATTAGGTTGATCGGGATCAAGTTGTACTTCCAAAATATGATGCAGGTACTCTGGAAGACGTTCAAACTGCGACCATAGTTTGTAGGTAAATTGTACAGGAGCAGCAATACGAATACTAACTCGATGATTGCCATGTGCTGATGCAGTATCGTCGGTTCCAATAGCCATGTAGACCTCCAAAGTCTTAAAGTGTTTGTCGAAAATTCGCTCTCAGATCAGGATCCTTATCAAGAGTCAACCGCTCGCATTCCTGCCGCTCGTTCTCCTGCGGGTTGCGATATATAAGCGCAAACCGCAAAATCACTTAATGTAGCCACAAGCAGATGAGCCTGGTTACATGCACTACTCTCCTAAAACCAATTTCATGCGAACCGCGTTTATTTTCTTCAACCAATAGAAGGATTTATAGCTGACTCCTCAGGCATATATTCTAAATTTGCTAAAGGTTAGTCAGAAATAAAGTGCAAACTAAAACACAAAGAAGTGTACCCACCAAGAAGCGGTATTGCATATCTAAATATTGCCTCAAAAAGCCTTTGCAGATCAGTCAAAAAGATTTTTGTTCAACAAAATAACAGACTTATCTTTAAACAGAACCACATCTCCTACTTTAGAAGGAGTGCCCATTCTTCCATGGGGAACATTTATTTGCTGCACGGAAAAACTATGCTGCTCCTAGAACCACCAAGGATTAAGCTCGATGATTGTCAACAAACTAAGGTAGAAAACTCAGATGTTTTGCGGAAGTGGATTGAGGTGCTCGTCTAAGGTGAGCAGCACTATCAAAGGCCATACAGAAGCTACTGATTCTGTATACTCTTAAACCATGGCCTCAGAATACTGCCTACAGCTTCTCATTGCGTCAGTATTTTAAGGATCTAGACAAATGGATGAAAACATAGAATCAGGAAAAAAAGTACAATCTCAACTCTATATTCCACCCGAGAAAGGTGGTATTCATCGGCAATATGATCAATATGGCTTAGCAAGGCGAGTTGCTTCTGCATTTGACGAAAATTTGGAAATCAGCAACATCCATACTTTATATATCGAGCAAATTGATTCCACAATTTTACTCAAGGGGAAGGTTCCCAATCAATCCGCTTTACAGAAGATGATCGATATTGCTGCTCAGGTAAGAGGTGTTGCTGTTATTGACTTTAGCTGTGTTGAAGTGGGTTGATTCTGAGCAGGTAGTTTAAGCCTTAAATCTAAATAGACTACAGTTATTAATGCTGTGGAATCAATCTTAAGGCAGAGGTAGCTGTGTATTTAAAGCATAATCATGGAAAGATACCTAGTGAGTCCATAGGGGGCGAAATGCTTAAAACTTTCGATGACTTAAAGCGCGTCGCAATGGCTGTGAAGCTAGCTGACATGAGAGAAACTCAAAATCTGCTGATCGCCTTTGATCAAAAGCTCCTTCCACAGTTCGCCGACCAAGAAATTCGCAATCGCTTTGAGGACATCCTTCAAGATGATCAAAAAAACCTGAGCATACTAGATACTTTGATTGTGCAATACGGGATTCAGGCTCAACCCACTCAAAACATGCTTGATCAAGCACACGGCTCATTAGACAATGCTGAGTTGAATCTCTATCAAAAAGTGGGTGCCCTCGAATTGTTGAAGCATCAACAGGTAATGAATGGACTGATCATACACAAAGCGGCGCAAAAAGTAGGCGCTGATGTGATTGCTGCAATTGGGCCAATCAACACGATTAACTTCGAGAACCGCGCACATCAAGAGCAACTCAAAGCAATTCTTGAGGTGCTGGGTGTCCTAGAACTTACAGGCGAAGAAGCAGACCAAGGGTTTTGGGCGCGGGTTCAAGATGCAGTGGCAGCCCTCTCAGGAGTGGCTGGTAATGTTCTCCATCTTTCAACTCAGGATATCAAAGTCCAAGACGCGATCAGTCTAGATCACCGTAAGGTTGAAACACTCTTCAAGCAGATCGAAGATTCAGAAGACCCAGCAAAAATTCGCGAATTCTTCGCTCAACTCTGCCGTGATTTGTCGATTCATGCAGAAGCAGAAGAAGAGACCGTCTATCCTGCGGTCCGCGCGTACTATGCAGATACTCAGGAACTCTACAGTGAGCAGGCTGAGGCAAAGCTGATGCTGAAAAATCTGCAAGCACTCAATCCTTCCACAGTTGAGTTTAAAGTGCAGATTCGCAACTTAAAGGACGCCATTCAAGCCCACGTCCAACAAGAAGAAGGCGAAATGTTTCCTGCCATTAGAGGGAATTTCGACGAAGCAAGCCAGCAGCAACTAGCAGTTCGCTTCAATTCGGCAAAAGAACGATTGCAGAAACAACAAATGGCTCACTCAGCCTAGTTTTCAGGGTGGAGATGCTTGGGTGAGTACTTCTGCTCACTCAAGCATCTGCTCTATGCAAAATTGCTCAAACACCAGCCATAAATTTGGGAGGTAACTATGCTGCTTAAACATGTGGCGACTGATTCCTTAATCGAAGTCAACACCATCGAGCAACTGATCAATCCAATTGAGTCTGAAATTCTTGGGCAAGAGCAGTCGGGAGAAGAAGAACAAGACAGCACAAACTTTTTAAAGCAGGAACTGATCTTTCCTTCTGGTGAAAATTTGCCGCGCTGTTGGATGGATGCAGACTATCGCAAAAATACACGCGACTAATCAAATAGTTCAAGTACTTCTGCCTGGATTGTTTTGCCGCATGGCTACTTTTCAGTCTTGGTATATTATTCGCTGCTAACTTGTTCCAGCCAGTCCAGAGACTCTGCGTTGAACTGTTCTTGAATAGCGAAATGGGTCATGGCTTTGGTGGCTTTGGCTCCATGCTAATCTTTCTACTTCGGTGGGATCCAGACAACATCCCCAGGTCTAGTTTCCTAGATTTGACTGTCCTATTTCTGCATCCAGCTGAACTCAACAATAGTTGAAATTTCAGACAAATCCGGGAGAGAACTGAGGTTGAAACTGACATCTGTCACTCTAAAAGTCCCTAGAATAATCTGATGGGACGAGTCGATTCTAAGGCTGTGATGGCGATCACCAAAGCGGGAGCATCTTGACGTAGTAGACCGTCACTCCGCTTCACCGGACTGTATCACTTCCTCGGCGATCTCGCTGATGCTCTGCTCAGAAACTCCCCCGCGCAGGGCTTCGGCAATGCGTTGGTCAAACAAGGCTTTTAATTCCTGCATTGCCCGCTCTTCATCGGGGGTGAAGGAAAACAAGCGTTGTATGGCGTATTCTTTAATACTCTTGCCTTGCAAAGCAGCCATTGCCTTGATGCTCTGGTGCTGTTGCTCAGTAACTTCTATCGTTAATCGGCTCATGGCTTTCACCGCCTCAATTAGCAGTTGAAGTTTATCAAACTTAGCACAAAAGTAAAAAGTTACAAATACACATTTGCGGTCTGCTATATTCCAACTGTGCTCTACACTTCATCCCGAATTGGCTTTGAAGCAAAAATTTTCATTCTGGCTTTAACGCTTATGAACCTCCAAAGCCAACTCAGACGATTGGTGAGTGTCAACACCTCTAGCACAAGGCTAGAGGCTTGTCTCTCGATGTGATATCGGAGATATGTGGGCAATTGACTGTGCCCTGCTCCCCAGACCCGAAGGCAGAAGAGAGAATGTAGTTATCCCGAATGTTCATGGACGCATTTGTGTCCGCATGCGTCTTGAAGTTACACGCTTTGCAGTGAAATCGGGATTTGCAACGATTGGCCTTACTTGTGTGGTGGCATCGA
>JACMLN010000041.1 GCA_014379585.1 Gloeobacterales cyanobacterium ES-bin-313
AATTTTGAATTCTTAATTTTGAATTCAATGGTTTTCGCCATGAGCCTGGGACGCGCAGCGTCATACCTACCGTGCCACCAGTCCACAGACTGCGGTGGTTGCCCCTGCCCCCTAATGCAGTTCGCCATATTTATCCCACTCACCAAAATTGAAATAATGCGTGGTTTCTTCGGTTCCTGCATGATCTGAGGGAAGAGCGCAACATAGTTTACCCCTAAACAACCTGATGATTAAATCGCTCAATTTAAAGACGAAACGGTAATTACCTACCACGCATTGATCCTTACATTTTCTTGCTGCGCACCAAAGCCCCATAGACTGTCTTAAAGAGAATCACCACATCCAGATTAAGACTCCAACGCTTTTGATATTCCAGATCCAGAGCCAAAACATCTCCAAAATCTTTTGCGTGGCGATCTCCACTGGCCTGCCAAAGTCCGGTTAGACCTGGCTTGACTCTGAGACGACGGTAGTGATGTGGCTCGTAGTGACGGACTTCGTCAAGGGTGGGTGGACGGGTGCCAACCAGGCTCATATCGCCCATCAACACATTCCAAAACTGCGGAAATTCATCCAGCATCGTTTTGCGCAGGATTCTTCCCACTCTGGTAATGCGCGGATCGTCTTTAGGGCTAAAAAATAACTTATTCTCGCTTTTCACAGAGAGTTTTAACGTGTCTGCATCCAGAACCATCGAGCGAAACTTCCAGATTGTAAATTGATAGCCGCGCAATCCTACCCGATTCTGCTTAAAGAAAACTGGTCCTCGATCTTCACAGTAGATCGCCAAAGCGATCCAGGGGAGAGCCAGAGCGGTTAAACCTAATCCGACCAGAGCACCAACTATATCCAAGAGCCGTTTGCTATTACTGATCACCGATTTATGTTGTGCTGTTCCAAAGCGAATCAGTTCGTTGCGCCGAGAGAGTTTTTCGATTAACTCATCTATTTCAACTTGGCTAGTTAATCCCCAGGAAACAAGAATCTTACCGAGCAAAACATGTTTTCCCTTTTTTGCTTCTTCTTCTTGCTCATCGAGGGCACATTGCAATTGATCCGCATTTACCAAACCAGCCTCAAGTAAAATATGGCCCAGGAAATAATGGCGCTGTTTACGCGGAGCCTGAATAAGATTGTTCGGGGAGCTGGCTGCGAGAGTCATCTGAGTTATCTATTGAGTGAAGGCACGTTATCACTCTAAAGTTGGGCACACTCTAAATTGTGAAAGAATCCTCATGCTTTGATAAAGTTACTGTAGTTGGGTGTATCTCTCTCCTCATATATACAGAGAGCTTGTATTCTCAAGCGTTTCTAGGCAGAATTACAGAGAAAAAGACATCTTTATCGCATCTTTTTGTAAGCCTCACTGCTATTTCGCAATTGGGCTGCGACAGCTTGCTAATCTGCATATATCGAACCAGAAGTTCTTCACTTCTCCCCGATCTCCCTCAGTTCTGCGACAAGCCGCTTTAGCAGATACAGCCCTTCCCTCAAACCACTTCTACAGGTGTAGCCATCCCATGATTTTAGTCACTGTCGGTACTGAGCAATTCCCCTTCAATCGCCTACTCCTCTGGGTCGAGCGCGCCATCCAGCGTGGATCTATTACTGAAGAAGTTCTGATTCAAAGTGGTGCATGTACTGTTACGGTTCAGGGTGCAACTCAGGTCAAACTGCTCCAACCCGAAGAATTTGACAGTGCGCTTAACCGCGCTCGCTTGGTCATCAGTCACTGTGGAGAAGGCACTTTCTTAAAGCTGCGTACCCTAAATAAGCCTTTTTTGCTCGTTGCGCGTCGCCACGGATTGGGAGAGCACATCGATGATCATCAGTGCGATCTCGCCAATGTGCTTTGCGCCATCGGTGCCCCAGTCGCCCGGATGCCCCAAGATGTCGAGCGTTTTGTCCTCACTCCTCCCATCGTCGCTCAGTTGAAATTGCCAGGAGCTTCACTGACAGATCATCTCCTCAGCGTCTACCCACCCAGTCTTGAGTGCACATGGGCAACTGTTTAAGTTCTTTGAGAAGTGTGGTCATGTCTAAGTTCTTGGGGAAGTGTAGTCATGTTCAACAAATTCGTTAGCCTCACGCAGATGTACAACCAATTACAACTTGATGCCGCCACTGCTCACAGCGATCTACTCAGTGCTTCTGTGCCATTCAGTTTCCCCTCAGTATTATCTGCAATTGGACACAGCGAGCCAATCAAGAAAAAGCCCAGGATCCTTCATCTTCTGGAAGACAGAAACCTAGGTGGGGTCACACGGAGCCTCAAACTTGTGCTTAGTTCTCCTCTTGCTGAGCAGTTCGACTTTGAGATCTGCACACCTGAAGAGTTTCTAGCAAGCCGTGAACCTGCTGCCGCTGTGATTTTCCACGATGCGGTGAGTTGGAAAACCCTCCCACTGCTCTGGCGACTGAGCCAAAAGACTCGCCTGATTATCCACGAGCACCACTATTCGGCTGGTTTTGAGGAACATAACGTTCCATGCATTGCCCGCTTTCACATGATGCTCAAGCTTGCTTATAGCTTGGCTTGGCGCGTGGTAGCTGTCTCCCACGCCCAGGCAAGCTGGATGCTCAAGCACAACCTTGTTCACACCGATAAATTACACGCATTTCAACAGTGTTATCCCCTCTCCCCCCTGCTTGCAAAACCCTTTAGCGTTCCAACTGGCAAACTAGTACTCGGTGCCTATGGCCGTTTTTGCCACATGAAAGGGTTTGATACCTTGATCTCTGCCATGGCCAACTTGACCAACCAGCCGATTCATCTACTCATCGGTGGCTATGGCTCAGACGAAGAAAAACTGCGTGCCCAAGCCAAAGGCATGAACAACGTGGAATTTGTTGGGCTTGTCAAGGATGTCGGTGGCTTTTTAGAACAGTGTGATGCGATTGTGATCCCTTCGCGTTGGGAGCCTTTCGGCGGAGTTTGTTTAGAAGCACGGGCAGCCGGTCGGCCTGTAATCGTCAGTCAAGTTGATGGATTAACCGAGCAAGTTGAAGGCTGTGGCTTTTTTGTACCACCAGACAACGTGGACGCTCTGAGCAAAACCATCCACAAGCTTCAAACACAAGAATTGAGAATGTTGGGTACAGCAGCCCGCGATTCTGCGCATAAATCGACCAATCGTTACTTTGCGAACTGGGGCAGTTTGCTGATCGAGACAGCAAATTAAAAAGTCACCAAAAAAAAGCTGGGGTAACCCTTGTGGATTGCCCCAGCTTTTTTCGGAACAGCGTTATGGTGCTGGAGTTGCCAGAGTCACCGCCCTGGTCGCGTCGATGAAGCCGAAGCCATCTAGGGTTGAGTAGCCCGCGCCGATACGGTTGACGAAGATGCCACTAAAGGGCGAGCCATTTTCTAAGAAGCCGCTAATCGTGACACCGCTGCTGCTGACTACACCTGAGGGGAGCAGGACACCACCGCCAAACTGATCTGCGGAATTGCCGCCGACTGCTCCCGGTGGGATGGTGGAACTACTCGCTTCGTCGCGGTCGATGTTGAAGTTGAAGCCTTTGCCGCCGCTCAAAGAGCCGGGGGTGAAAGTAAGAATCAGCTTCTTGAACTGGTTTGTCACTGCTGGCGCTGGTGCTTGATCGGCGGAGGTCGCAGTGATGTTGGCAGCGGAAATGCCTCGTAAGGTTCCGAGGGTGAAGGGCAAACTGACCGTGCCGTTGGCTGGACGGAAGTCGTAGACCAGACCAGGCGTTCCACCGGAACCAACAGTGACGTTGCCCCCTGTGACGTTTCCACCAGAGGCATCAAAAGTAATGCTCTGGATCGGGCTACCGGAACCAGTCACCGACACTCTAAAGACGTTGAGATCCCCGGCGATGCTAGTGGCGCTGTTGTCACTGAGGATTTGAACCGTGACCTTGGTTCCCCCAACACTGGCGAGTGCTCTCGCTGAGTAGGGATCGAGGTCGTGGGGGAAGGCGGAACGTTGGAGAATAGAGCGCACCTGGGGTGGGGTGAGTGTCCCAGGACCACCGGCTGCCTGTAATACCAGAGCCGTAATTGCTGCTGCGTGGGGAGCAGCAGCACTGGTGCCAAAGAAGTTCGGGAAGGTATCGGTGTCGTTGGAGACATCGCTGGAGAAGAAGGTGGTGTTTGCCCCGTCCATGGCTGCGATATCGGGTTTGAGGCGAACTTCTGGGGTAGCCAGACGGTTATTGTTGGCATCGAAGTAGACAGTCACCTGACCGGGTGAGGAGAAACTCTCAGGGATATTGGGAGGGAAGGCGCTGTAGGCCGCTGTCCCGAACGCTCCATTCGCCGAGTTGTGCCCGAAAGTGACTGGATATGCATAGGAGAAGTACTCCGTGGGTGTGCCGGAGGTAAACCAGACGTAGCGCAGTTTGCTGGCTGGAGTCGGGATGGGGGCTGGGGTGTTGGCGCGGGCGATTACCATTTGCACCGTTTGAGTGCCGTTGATGCGCAGGGACTCAATGGGCTGGTTGATGGAGAAGTTGTTGGCAGCAGCAGAAGCTAGGAACGTCCCATTCGTGCGGAAGAAGAGCAAGTTGTAGTCGGAGGTAATCCCCGCAGTGCCTGAAGCTTCCTGCACCGTGATCGTAAAACTACCCACTGCTCCCTGGAATCCACCGACGCGGATAGTGTAGTTACCCGTAGTTGGCAGGAAGGACAGCAGGGTTTCAGGATTCGTGCCGCTATCAGCGAAGGCAAGTTGGTTACCCGCAGGATCTAGAAGCGTAATGGTGACATCTGGATTGATCGGCGGATTGCTAGCATTGCCATCCACAAAAATCGAAATCCGCTGACCGGCTGTACCTGCCAATGGGAAGTCTACGGTGGGATTGGCAGTCGTCGTCACTCCTGAACTAGAAAGCAGCGTCGCGCCGAGGGTCGGTGTAGCGACATCATAAGGGTCGTCCCACTGAAAGGAGATCGTCCCGTTGCCCGAGATCGAGATATTTTGAGCAATATCCTGGCCGCCATCGGTGCGGAAGTTATGGAAGCCACCTGCGTAGAGGGCTGGATCAATGCCAGTCAAACTGATGTTGGTGCCAGTAGTGGCACCTGTGACAGGGATGATCCGCGCATCGGCGAGGTATGCCTGAGTAGAGGGTCTGTTGCCTGCTGAGGAGAAGTAGGGCACCTTTTTGCTTGGGAAGCTGATGCCATTGGCTACATCATCGACTGCCTGGGCAACGATGCCATCGGAGAAAAACGGCTCGGCGAAGTAAATGATATCGTCCACAATCACGTCTGCCTTGCAGGTCAGACTCGGATCTGCCAGTCGAAGAATATTGTTAGCGAAGCCTACCTGCCCATTAAAGGCAGTCGCAAAACAGAGCTTTGCTTTAGGTGCAACGTCATGAATAAGCTGCAACATTGCTCGGCCCTCGTCGATGCCGGCACTCCCTAGCTCTTCGGTGATCACGACTGGCGTTGTGTTCCCCAAAGGGTTGCCAGTACCAGGCAGATCCCCAGAAGCAATATCATTGGCTTCCTTGATTGGGTTGGTGCTGGTGTTGTAACTATCGGAAAGGGTACCTACAGTTATGCCAGTGCCATCAATATTGGCAGGTACTTGATCGACCTTGTGCTGCACGACAGCTTGGCTAGTGGTTGCCCCGACATCCGTTGCTGGCGGGCTGCTCAAAATGACTGAGGAGACACCTGGCATGCGGGCTAGCAGGACGGCTCGACTGAGAGGAATGTACGCCTCGATTACCCCGGAACGATAGCGATCCGTCTCAGCAACAATATTGATGTCCCGAAGCGCCACCATGGCGTTATGCATTTGCGCAAGGGACTTACTGCCGTTGAGGTAAATATCGACGCGGACGCGGTTGCGGCTATCGAAGGCAGCTAGATCCACTGCACTAGCACCCTCTTGGGGACTGACACGGTTCAGTTGAGCGCCATTGTTCTGGAAATCTTCCACCAGTTTTGACAAATTGCTGTCCATATTGAGCGGCAGACCTGGTCTTGCCAGCACTGGAGAAGCCGTCAAGCTCATTCCAAGGCTCAAAGACAGAAACGTTGCAGCAAAACCGGACAGACGAATACCAAGCGACAGACTATGTTGTCTCATAATTATATTTGCACCAGGATTAGTAAGCCAAATCCAAGAAATTATAGATGTGCTTAGGCAGGTTAAGCAAGTAAATTTTTATTTAAACTAACATGAAAATAAACTCATTAATTCTGTGTCTTCAGATACTCATTCAGTATGGTGAATACAGTAGATTGCTAACGCATTTCCATGGCATGACCGCCAATTTGAATTGAGGCAGATAGCATGGAATGTTTAGCAGTCAAAATGATCCATAGACTATTCTTGAGAGTATACGCATGAAAAAAACAATAGCGGTTGTCGGAGCACTTCTGGCGACCTTGTCTTTGCCAAGTCAGGCTCAGGCAGCGACATTCACCGAAGTTACTGATGTGGGAGAAACCCTTGGGACTGCGAGTGGAACCGGATCAACAAGTGGAGTTGTTCTGACTGATATCTTCGGCTCACTTTTGAGCGAGACGGATGCGGACATTTATCTAATCAATATCACAACGCCTGTATCTTTCTCTGCCGTTTCTTCCGGCAGTGCGGACACTCAACTGTTTCTATTCAGTGCGGTAGGCGATGCCATTTATGGCAACGATGACAATCCGAATGGATTGAGCTTACAGTCTCTTTTGCCCTCAAACGATACATTTTCGCCAACGACATCAGGACTCTACTACTTGGCGGTATCTGTTGCTGGATATAACCCGGTAAACCTGATTAACCAGTTACTCTTTACCGACACTGGATTTCCAACAGATATCCTCAGCCCTGCATCGGGAGTTAGTGGTCCACTCTTTGGATTTTCGGGTTCCGGCTCGACACCTTTCGGAGCCTACACGATCACACTGACTTCAGCGACGACAGCTGTTCCTGAGCCTTCGGAAGTGCTCGGACTGCTGGGAATGGGTGGTTTGGGTCTCGGTGCTGCATTCCGCCGCAAGCTGAAGCGCGCCTAAGCCCAACTGAATGATGCCAAATGCTCAGGTATTGTGTACCTGGGCATTTATTTTTTGCATTTTTCTACGATTGACCAGCAGGGTGCAGCTTGATGCCACACCCAATCACCTATTCAACGAATGATTAGACCCGTAGCGCCAGCATATCTTCGACAGCGCGAACGATGTCTTTAGGATAGGGAATTACCGTCTCTTCCATGCGTCCGTTGTAGGGAACGGGTACATCTTTTCCGGCGAGGCGAATCACGGGTGCATCGAGGTAGTCGAAGCACTGTTCAATGATCGAGGCGGCGACTTCAGCACCGATGCCACCGGATTTCATGTCTTCTTCGACAATGATCACGCGATGGGTTTTCTTCACCGAGGCAACGATCGTTTCCATGTCCAAGGGTTTCAAGGAAATCAAGTCGATCACTTCGGGGTCGATGTCGTTGGCGACGAGGGTCTTCACCGCATCAAGGCAGTGGTAGCGCATCCGCCCATAGGTGAGGATCGTGATGTCCTTGCCAGAACGGACAACATCGGCCTTGTCGAGGGGGACGTAGTACTCTTCGTCAGGAATCTCTTCTTTGAGGTTGTACAACAGGACGTGTTCAAAGAAGAGTACCGGATTGTCGTCGCGGATTGCTGACTTTAACAAACCCTTGGCGTTGTAGACCGTCGAAGTATGGACGATCTTGAGGCCAGGGACGTTGTTGAAGTAGCCTTCGAGGCGTTGGGAGTGTTCAGCGCCGAGTTGGCGACCGACACCACCGGGACCCCGGATAACGATCGGGATCTTGAATTGGCCACCGCTGGTGTAGCGCAACATCCCAGCGTTGTTGGCGATCTGGTTGAAGGCCAAGAGCAAAAAGCCCATGTTCATGCCTTCGATCACTGGCCGCAGACCAACCATGGCAGCACCAATGGCCATTCCGGTGAAGGAGTTTTCGCAGATCGGAGTATCAAGTACCCGCAGATCCCCAAATTGCTCGTGGAGTCCTTTGGTCACTTTGTAGGAGCCGCCGTAGTGGCCAACGTCTTCGCCGATCACGAGGACATCTTTATTGCGCTGCATTTCCTCTTCGAGGCCATCGTGGAGCGCTTCGTAGAACAATTTAACTGCCATACACTTCTCTGTTTGGGTGATTATTCGTCTTCGGCAAACTGGAAACGGTACAACTCATCCACAGGCGGTTCTGGGGAGTCTTCGCCAAATTGAACAGCGTCTTCCACTTCGGCACGAATTTCCTGTTCGATCAGTTTCAACTCAGCCGCAGATGCCAAGCCTTGTTCCTGGATGAACTTGGTCAGTTTTGGGATCGGATCTTGCTTGCGCCAGAATTCTTTCTCCTTTGGATCCCGCAGTTCGTCGGGGTCAGCCAGGGAGTGTCCCCGAAAGCGGTAGGTGCTGCACTCTAGCAGGGTTGGGCCTTCGCCAGCGCGGGCACGCTTGATCGCTTTGATGGCAGCTTGGCGGCATTCCAGGGTGTCCATGCCATCGACGAGGTAGCCAGGCATATCGAAGGCATCCGCCTTGCGATAAATATCCGTGACCGAAGAAGCGCGGTGGTGCTGCATCCCGATGGACCAGAGGTTGTTCTCCACCACAAACAAGATCGGCAATTTCCAGAGAACCGCCATATTCAGGCATTCAAAGAATTGGCCATTATTTGTTGTACCATCTCCGAAGAAGCAGACACTGACTTGATCCGTACCCCGGTACTTGGCTGCGAAAGCTGCACCGAGGGCAATCGGGATTCCTTCGCCAATAAATGCGAAGCCCCCCAACAAATTATGTTCAGCCGAGAACAGGTGCATCGAACCACCCCGTCCCTTGGAACAGCCCGTCGCCTTACCGAACAGTTCGGCCATGACTGCGCGGGGAGGAACCCCCTTGCTGAGGGCGTGGACGTGATCCCGGTAGGTACTGGTCACATAGTCATCCGGTCGCAATTGCTTGATAAAGCCTGTGGAGACGGCTTCTTGGCCGTTGTACAGATGGACGAAACCGAACATTTTGCCTCGGTAGTACATCTGGGCGCACATATCCTCAAAAGTCCGCCCCAGAACAATATCGCGGTAAAGCATCAATGCTTCTTGGCGATCAATGGGGTCGTATTTGGTGGGAGCCAGTTGTTCCTGCACCATCGCTCTTCCTCAGTTGTGAATAAACGTTGCCGTTGATTTACAAATAATAATGGTTTCTCGACCTGGATTTGTGTCGATCATGTCAATCTCGACCTGAAATCGATAGGATGAGTAGCTGGAACTTGGAAATTTCGCTATGACATCGATCGCTGAACTGAGCCGTCAGATCTTGAACAAAGAACGTTCCGCCGTGGAGGTGGCGCAATCCTATTTGGAAGTCGCTCAGCAGCGTGATGCCCAAGTTCATGCGTTTCTCCACTTTTTGCCGGAACAAGCCCTCGCCCAGGCCCGCGCCGTCGATGCCAAAATTGCTGCTGGTGAAAGCGTCGGTGCCTTGGCCGGGGTTCCTTTGGGCATCAAGGACAACATGTGCATGACGGGCATCCTCACCACCTGTGCCTCTAAAATTCTCGAACACTACCGCCCACCCTACACCGCCACCGCCATTCGTCGCTTGAACGAGGCTGGCGCTGTGCTGATCGGCAAGACCAACCTCGACGAATTTGCCATGGGTTCTTCGACAGAGAACTCCGCCTATGGCCCAAGCCGCAACCCCTGGGATCTTGGCCGCGTTCCCGGTGGCTCCAGTGGGGGTTCAGCCGCAGCCGTCGCTGCCCGTCAAGTCCTCGGTTCCCTCGGCTCCGATACAGGTGGCTCCATCCGTCAGCCCGCCGCTTTTTGTGGCATCGTCGGCCTCAAACCGACCTACGGTCTCGTTTCACGCTACGGCCTGATCGCTTTCGCCTCTTCTCTCGATCAAATTGGCCCTTTCGCCCTCACCGTCGAAGATTCCGCCCTGCTGTTGCAAGCTGTGGCAGGTTACGATCCCCTCGATTCGACGAGTCTGAAAGTTGAAATTCCCGATTACCGCAAATCCCTGATCCCCGATCTCAAAGGGCTTCGCGTCGGTGTGGTTAAAGAATTTTTAGGGGAAGGCACCGAACCCGCCGTCGCTGCCGCCTTCGCTAAGGCTTTGGAAGTCCTAACTGAACTGGGTGCCACGGTAAAAGAAGTGAGTTGCCCCCGCTTTGCCTACGGACTTTCGACTTACTACATCATTGCGACGAGTGAAGCCTCAGCCAATCTAGCCCGCTACGACGGCGTGAAGTATGGCCTGCGCGCCGAACACGCTGAATCTTTGGCACCGATGTACAGCAAGACCCGTGAACAGGGCTTTGGCCCCGAAGTCAAGCGCCGGATCATGCTCGGCACCTACGCCCTCTCGTCGGGTTACTACGACGCTTATTATCTGAAGGCCCAAAAAGTCCGCACTTTGATCAAAGAGGACTACCTCAACGCCTTTCAGTCCGTGGATGTCTTAATCGGACCGACGACACCGACGACAGCCTTTGCCTTTGGCGAGAAAGTGGACGATCCCTTGAGCATGTATCTCTCGGACATCTGCACGATCCCCTTAAACTTGGCTGGAGTGGCTGGAATCAGCATTCCTTGCGGGTTCGACAGCAAAGGTCTGCCGATTGGCCTGCAGATCATGGCCAACGCCCTCGAAGAACCGAAAATGTTTCGGACGGCCTACGCCTACGAACAGGCAACCGAATGGCACAAACGCGTTCCCGACTTTTCGTAAGCGTTTCTTGCATGGCTTTGTTGCGTTTTGCGACAAAGCCTGCACAACAACTCAATAGCTGGGGAGCCAGCCTCTAGAAAAGCAGCCCACCACCGACTTGGATCGTTTCTCCCGTGATCCAGCCGCCGTCTTGGGAAACGGCAAAAGCAACTGCTGCTGCAATGTCGCTGGGTTCACCAACCCGGCCAAGGGGGGTGCGGCTAATGATGTAGTCGAGCATTTCTTTCTCCATCCCACTCGTTCCCTCTGTGGAGGTCAGTCCTGGTGCAATGCCGACAACACGGATTTTACGAGACCCAAGTTCTAGAGCAAATCCACGAGTCAGGACATCCACTGCACCTTTGGTAGAACTATAGACTTGTGCTGCGACCATCGGTGTCAGAGCGACACCCGAACTGATATTGACGATCACGCCACCTTCAGGCCCAAAGTGCTTGACTGCAGCCTGGGTAGCCAGAATCAGCCCTTTGACATTGACGCTAAACTGCCGATCAATATGCTCAGGGGTAATTCCCTCAATACCACCAGCGAACTCATAGATTCCAGCGTTGTTAACGAGAATATCGATTTGGCCAAAGTGCTCCTTGGCAGCGCTGAACAAAGCAGTAATTTGCTCAGGGTGGGATATATCAGCTTGGACTGCCAGCGCTTTACCTCCGGCATGGGTGATTTTATCAACGAGGGCATCAGCCTCTTTCTGGCTACGAGAATAGTTGACGACGACTGAAGCCCCATCAGTGGCCAGGCGTTCGACAATTCCTGCTCCAATGCCCTTTGATGAGCCTGTGACAATTGCGACTTTTCCAGTGAGAGTTGCCATAAATGCCTAAGTCCTTTCTGTCTGATGAAAGCCTCTACCACTTTAGCCGCGCTAAAAATTATCCCGGTGGCTGCCGCTTTCTCTAAGGACTTGGACAAACTCGATTGCAATAACCAATCAAGCTACCACCACCTCGGCAACTGATACTGAAGGTTTGTTGTAGGATTGCGCCCTTCCTTCAGAATCGTACTGATACCGATCAATCCGTGCATTCGTTCTATTTTGGTGAGTGAGAGAAATATGGCGAACTGCATTAGGGGGCAGGGGCAAGCCCCGCCCCCTAAAACCCCCGCCCCGTGGGGGACAGAAGCCTGTCCCCCACACCCCCTTGGCAACTTTAGTGGCTTGATACTTGGTGTTGCTGGGTTGCG
>JACMLN010000005.1 GCA_014379585.1 Gloeobacterales cyanobacterium ES-bin-313
CAATTTGATAGCCGTTTTAGTCAAAGTGGCCTGGATGCCATTGCTCCAGTGCTGAGTACTCTCAAAGAACTGGCTGAGAAGTACGAAAAGACCCTTTCTCAGATTGCTCTAAATTGGCTCGTTGCCCAAGAGAACGTGATACCAATTCCAGGTGCGAAGACTTCTAGTCAGGCGAGACAAAATGCTGGGGCTGTCGGTTGGGCGTTGACTCCGGAAGAAGTGACGAAACTTTCGGAAGTGAGCGCGCAGTGGCGTAATGAGCGCGGCCCGCTGGGCTAAAAACCTCCGTAAAATCGAGGATTGTCGCTGATCCGTTCAGCAGGTATACTTATGAGGTTGACTTGGGAAGCCATCAGCAATAGCTGGACTTCGCGCTTTCTCTTGCAATGTTGATTTGGAGTTCTTTCCTTGGGTAGTAGCAGTAACGACGTTCCAATAGCACTGCTCCTTTAGGGAAGGAAGGGTCTGCCCTTCCTCTTCTGAAAAGGAGCGAAGGAGGCCCCCTATGCTTACACAGGACCGCCGCGAAGCGTTGATGTCCATTCAGGGCTTTGCGAGTCTTAAGTCAGAACTGAACCATATGAATCCGGCAGATGCCGGAGATTACATCAGCTCTTTGCCTTCCAAAGAGCAAGCAATTGCGTTTAGATTGCTGACCAAAGTTTCAGCAGCGCTCGTCTTCGAGTATTTGCCTGCAGAAGTTCAAGAATCTCTCACCGAAAGCCTGCACGCCCGCGAAGTCCAAGCGATTGTCGAGCAGATGTCTCCTGATGACCGGGCAGAACTGTTCGACGAATTGCCTGCTCGTGTCGTTAAGCGCCTCCTGACCCAACTGAGTGCCACCGAACGCGAAGCAACGGCGCTGATTCTTGGCTACCCGGAGCGTACTGCTGGCCGGGTGATGACCACGGAGTACGTGCGTTTGCGCTCAGACTTGACCGTGGCTCAAGCTATCGAAAAGATCCGCAAGTTGGATCGCGATAAAGAAACGATCTATTACGCCTACCTCACCGATGCCGAACGGCAACTCTTAGGAGTTGTTTCTTTGCGGCAATTGCTCTTTGCCGAAGCGGATACCCCCGTTCAATCCCTCGCCCGCGACACGATTATTTCGGTGCCGACCCTCGCACCCCAAGAAGAAGTCGCCCGCGTCATGAAGCGCTACGACCTCCTGGCGATTCCGGTGGTCGATAAAGAAGGTCGGCTCGTTGGCATTGTCACTGTTGACGACGTGGTGGACATCCTCGAAGAAGAAGCCACCGAAGATATTCAAAAGTTAAGCGGGATTTCGGGAGGGGACGAAGAAGCGCTTGCACCACCCTTGATCACTGTGCAGAAGCGTTTGCCTTGGCTCCTCGGTAATGTCCTGCTCTATATTGCTGCTGCGAGTTCCATTGCCCCTTTCCAAGGAACGATCAGCTCGATTCCAGTACTTGCTGTTGTTATGCCAATTTTGTCAAATACTAGTGGCAATGTCGGGATTCAAGCTCTATCTGTGACGGTACGTGGTCTTGCTGTCGGCGAGGTCAGTCCTCTCGATGTCTTTAAGATTCTGCGCAAAGAAATTCTGGCAGGACTGATCAATGCCCTCGCCCTCGGCCTTGCCCTGGGAATATTGACGCTCCTTTGGGCTTCTAGTTCTGAACGTTGGGTTGGAATTGTTGCTGGCATCGTCATGGCTGTCAACGTCATGATCGCCGCTTCCTTCGGAACCATGCTGCCCATGGTGCTTAAGCGCTTCAAGCAAGATCCTGCCCTCGTCAGTGGGCCATTGATGACAACCTTACTAGATACTGTTGGCTTCTTGAGCTTCTTAGGATTAACGTCGTTTTTCCTCGTTCATTTCAAGGGGTGAATTGGTGCTCAAGATGGGTTGTTCTATGTCTTGGGGTAGAGAATAGGCGTTCTTCCCTCTCTGGGTAGAACAAGCATTGATCTTTCAGAAATAGTCTGTTTAACAGGGAACCATTTTCTGGGAGTAGTCTCATGTCGAATTTAACAGGGAAGCACATTTCTTACTGGATTGACTCTACAGATTCTGGACAGTTTGTAACGCCTGAAAGTATTTCGCTCGACGGGATTGCTGTGGATGTGGTGATCGTTGGAGCTGGGATTACTGGTTTGACAACGGCATGGTTGCTGAAGAAAGTAGGCAAAACCGTAGCTGTGCTTGAAGCCAATCAAGTCGCTGGCGCAGCGAGTGGACACACGACAGCAAAAGTAACTTCCTTGCACCAGCTTATCTACGCAGATCTCATCAATAATCTTGGACAAGAAAAAGCCCAGATCTATGCAGACTCAAACCAAGCGGGAGTGAAATGGATTGCGGATTTGGTGGAAGCCGAAAATATTGATTGTGACTATAAATCCATTGACGTTTACACCTTCGCTGAAAGCGATGCGGATCTTAAAAAGATCGAAGAAGAATATGAAGCAGCGGTTCGCCTTGGTTTGCCTGCCTCGTTTGTGAAAGAAACAACTCTGCCTTTTCCGATTGCAGGGGCAGTGAAGTTTAGCCATCAAGGTGAGTTTCATCCCCGCAAATACTTGCTTCACCTCGCCCAGAAAATCTCCGGTGAAGGTTCTTTTCTGTTCGAAAAAGTTCGGGTTGAAAGTATCGAAGAAGGCCAGCCCTGCCAAGTAAAGACAGGCAATGGCACGATTCTAGCTGGAGATGTGATTGTGACCACGAACATCCCCTCGGTCGAAAAAGGTCTCTTCTTTGCGAAGGCTTCCGCCCAACGCTCCTATATTGTCGCGGCCAAGATCGATCCGACTCAAGCTCCCCAAGGCGCTTACATCGGCGTTGGTGAAGGCTATCGTTCTTTGCGGACGACCCCCTTTCAAGATGGTTTGCTCCTACTCATCGGTGGCGAGGGACACAAGGTCGGCACTGTGAACGATACCGAAGCGTGCTACCAGAAACTTGAAGCCTATGGACGCTCACGCTTTGGGATCACAAATTTTGATTTTCGCTGGTCCAATCAGGATATGAAGTCCTACGACAAGTTACCTTTTATCGGCAAAGCGACGGATTCGAGCGATCACCTTTATGTTGCGACTGGCTACGATCTTTGGGGGATGAGCAAGGGCACGATGGCTGCCATGATTCTGACGGATCTTGTCAGGGGCTACGCGAATCCTTGGGCTGAACTCTACACAGCAACCCGTTCTACCCCATTTATCACACCTGGATCGATCAAAAACAACACGGAGACTGCTGTCCATTGGATCGGTGACCGCCTTCAAGCCCTGCAAAACACATCTTTTAACGATGTCGGAAGGGGTGAAGCCAAGCGTCTCACCATTGATGGCAAGCAAGTGGCAGCCTACCGGGACGAACAAGGCGAAATCCACGCAGTGTCAGCGGTCTGCACGCATTTAGGCTGCGTGGTCAACTGGAACAACGGCGAGAAAAGTTGGGACTGCCCCTGTCACGGTGCTCGCTTCAGTTGCGAAGGCAAGGTACTGCAAGGGCCAGCTGTCAAAGATCTTGAAGGCATTTCCTCGATGGCCAGAGTCTAAACTGCCTTCGATTTCGTCATAAGAAGGGCAGAAATTTCGCGCTGATGCCCCTACACTGGTTGCAAAGCAGCATGAAAGTGGTACTCCTATGGCGATGAACTTAACCCACAAGATCCTCCAAGCCCATCTCGTTGAGGGCACACTTACTCTCGGCTCCGAGATCGGGATTCGCATCGATCAGACCCTGACCCAAGATGCGACTGGAACGATGGCCTACTTGCAGTTTGAGGCCATGGCACTGCCTAAGGTTTTGACGGAGCTTTCTGTGTCCTACGTGGATCACAACATGCTGCAAACGGGCTTTGAAAATGCTGACGATCACCAGTATTTGCAGTCTGTCGCCCAAAAATATGGCATTGTCTTCTCCCGACCGGGCAATGGCATCTGTCACCAAGTCCATCGCGAGCGCTTTGCGCTTCCGGGGCGGACTCTACTTGGTTCCGATTCCCATACGCCAACTTGTGGGGGACTTGGGATGCTCGCCATCGGTGCTGGTGGTCTCGATGTGGCAGTGGCTATGGCCGGGGAAGCTTACTTCTTGCCGATGCCGAAAGTGCTTGGAGTTCGGTTAATAGGCACTTTGCAGCCTTGGTGCTCCGGCAAAGATGTCATTCTCGAAATGCTCCGCCGCCTCAGCGTTAAGGGTGGTGTGGGGCGTATTGTTGAGTATCACGGACCAGGAGTGGCTTCTTTAAGCGTCTCTCACCGCTTCACGATCACAAACATGGGTGCCGAACTGGGTGCAACCACCAGCGTCTTCCCCAGTGACGCTGTAACCAAAAGCTTTCTGGAGGCTCAAGGGCGCGGTGAAGGCTGGGTTGAAATTGGCCCTGACCCTGGTGCCTCCTACGACGAGTTGGTCGAGATCGACCTTGATAAACTTGAACCCCTCATTGCCCAACCCTCGACACCCGATTCCGTTGTCTCTGTGCGCAGTGTCAAAGGCATTCCTGTGGTACAAGTCTGCATCGGTTCCTGCACCAACTCCAGTTACGAAGACCTAGCTACGGCTGCTTTGATGTTGCGCGGCAAGCGGGTGCATCCCAATGTATCGATGACCGTCACCCCCGGCTCGAAGCAGGTTTTTGAGATGATTGTCCGCGATGGTTACTTCGCCGACTTGATCGCCGCTGGTTGCCGTATTCTCGAATCGAGCTGTGGCCCCTGCATCGGCATGGGCCAAGCACCACCCACCGGCGGGGTTTCGGTGCGGAGTTTCAATCGCAACTTTAAAGGACGCTCCGGCACCGCCGAAGATACCGTTTATCTCAGCAGCCCTGAAGTCTGCGTCGCCTGCGCCATCGCTGGAGAATTGACCGATCCTCGCGACATTGGCATTCCTGCGATCCCGATGGCGACTCCTGAGCATTTCTTGATCAACGACAACATGCTCGTCTTCCCACCCGAAGACCCATCGGCAATTGAAGTCCACCGTGGCCCGAATATTCGCCCTGTACCCCTCGCCGAAGTGGTTGGCAATCAGTTGGAAGCTGTTGCTCTGCTCAAAGTCGGCGATAACATCACCACCGATCACATCATGCCAGCGGGGGCAAAAGTTCTGCCACTGCGCTCCAATATTCCGGCGATCTCCGAATTTGTGTTTATGCGGGTCGATCCGACTTTCCCAGAGCGGGCGCGGAAGGCCGGCCCCTCGATTATTGTCGGTGGTAGCAACTACGGTCAAGGCTCTTCACGGGAACACGCAGCCCTCGCACCGATGTTCTTAGGTGTGAAGGCCGTCATCGTCAAATCCTTCGCTCGGATTCACCGTGCCAACTTGGTCAACTTTGGGATCTTGCCTTTGACCTTTGTCAATGAATCGGACTACGAAAGTATTGAGCAAGGGGATCAACTGCGTATCGATGATATTGCCGCTGGTCTGACTGCTGGAGTGCTCACTGTTCAGAATCTCACCCAAGGCACAACTTTCCAAGCTATGGCGGAGCTTACCAAACGCGAACGCGATCTCCTCCTTTCTGGTGGTTTGCTCAACGCGATCAAGACAAAGCAAAATCAGCCAGCAGCAGTCTAGATTCTCAGATTCTTCTTGAGTGTGTCAGAACCTGAATCCAGTCGTCAGATCTGTAAACTTTACAGTGCCAGTTAAAGGACGGCTCGTTTTTCATTGCCTTCTTAACCAACTGCGCTTTGATAGTGGATAAAGTACTAGGAAGTAGCCATGCGCGTGCTGGTCGTTGAAGATGAACGGAGCATTGCCCAGTTTGTTCGCCAAGGGTTGTGCGAGGCTGGGTTTGCCGTGGACTTGGCTCACGATGGGCTGACGGGGCTGGACTTCGCTCTGGTCGCCGAGTATGACCTTTTTGTACTGGATATTCTCCTACCAGCCCTAGATGGGTTGAGTCTACTGCGACAGTTGCGTGAGCGCCAGATTCGCACGCCAGTTTTGCTTTTGACGGCAAGGGATGCTGTGGAAGATCGGGTGCGTGGATTGGATGCTGGGGCAGACGATTATCTGGTCAAGCCTTTTGCCTTCAGCGAACTCCTCGCTCGCCTGCGTGCTCTACTGCGTCGCCCTCCCTTGCAAGCTGATGTCGTTCTGCGGGTGGGAGATCTGGAAATGGACACGACTCGTCGAGAAGTCCGGCGGGCAAATCGGTTGATTGACCTCAGTTCCCGCGAGTTCGCCTTGCTCGAATACTTCATGCGCCACCCTGGACAGGTACTCAGTCGCACTCAAATTGCGGAGCACGTCTGGAACTTCGATTTTTACAACGAGTCCAATGTGGTGGATGTCTATGTCGGCTACTTGCGCCGCAAGGTGGATCTTGGCTGTGATCGATCATTGCTGCACACGCTGCGCGGTGTTGGCTACCGACTGAGTGCTGAGATTGGCCATGGTTGACTGGGTCAACACCTCTAGCACAAGGCCAGAGGCTTGTCTCTCGATGCTATCTCGGAGATATGTGGGCAATTGACTGTGCCCTGCTCTCCAGACCCGAAGGCAGAAGAGAGAATGTAGTTATCCCGAATGTTCATGGACGCATTTGTGTCCGCATGCGTCTTGAAGTTACACGCTTTGCAGTGAAATCGGGATTTGCAACGATTGGCCTTACTTGTGTGGTGGCATCGA